>NZ_CP070491.1:4270000-4443394 GCF_016925495.1 Methylococcus sp. EFPC2
ATCGAGCGGCTTCCTGATGTGCCCGGCGTGGTCAAGCGTTTGGAAGAGCGGTTCTTTCTGGACTTCGTGCCCGCCGATGCCGGCGGCCAGACCAAGCGCGTGGCCGGATGCTTCGCCCTGATTGCCACGGCCGGAGAACTGGCGGCCGATTGGGGCATCGTTCCATGGCAGGCGCAAGCCGCGTTCAACGCGGCCGGAGAGCTGTTCTCCGAATGGTTGGAAGGGCGGCCCACGGCGGGAAACCTGGAAGAAGCGCAAATACTCGCCCACGTGCGGCGCGTGATGGAAAAGAGCTGGCAGGCCCGCTTTGTCGACTGGCACAGGGTGAGTGAAGACAACGCCGACATATCCCGCATGGCGGCGGTTCAAGAGACGCTGGGTTTTCGCAAGAAAGACGTTCCCTTCAATCCGGACGACCCCGCCTTCCTGTTCTATGTCACCCGCGAGCGATTCGCGGAAGAGTTCGGGGTAAAAGCCGGTTTCAAGCCCAAGCGCGTGGCGGCCGTGCTGAAGGCGCGGGGCATCTTGAAATGCGATGCGGACGGAACCACCCTCAAGGAAAAACTGCCCAACGGAGACCCAAGATCGTATTGCATCATCGGCCGCAAATTGTGGGATGACGCGCCGTGTTGAAGTGGCTGGATACGCTCGCCACGGCTGAAAAACCGGCGGCGAGCAACGCCCTCATATCAACGTCGGTGCAATTCGGTAAAACAACTTTCCCGGTTTTCCCGGAAATCGAAACCCCCGAAATAGAAAACCGGGAAGGCTGGAAGCCGCGTGGCGTCTGGGTTTCCCGGTTTTCCCGGTTTTCCCGGTTGCAAAATGAGGGGGGCCGGGAAAAACACGGCGCAAACGTGCTGATTTCCCTTGATGCGATCCCCCGAAATCTGCCCGATCTGATGGCCGCGATTGAGCCCTTCGCCGATGCCGAGGACCGGGCCTATCTATCCGAGCAAGCCGAGAGCAATCCCGACCATGCGGCATGGTATGCCTGGCTGCTGCTGCTCACCCCACCAGCCCCGACACCCGAGGACCTGGCCGAACTGGACGGTCTGATAGTCCGCCTCTGTGAGCTGTGGCCCTGGTCCAAGGACAAGGCATCCAAGCTGCTTGCCTGTCGTGAACGAATGGCGCCCGCCCGAGTGGCCGAAGACTTGGCCCGGTTCCGCTCATGGGTGCGCCATGCTGAAGTCGAACGGGCCGCCGCTGTGGGGCGGGCAGAGGAATGATTCTGCGCGGCGAATTTTAGTCCCTAGCTCTGCCCCTTCCGAACGGTAGTATCACGCCCTGGTGAGGCTGGTGGGACGCCAAGGCGCCAGATAGAACGCGGGTCCTTCCTGGGGTTCGCGAACGCGGTTAATTCGTGCCCCGATTTTTTGGTAGTTTTAGTGGTTTCAATAGGTTGCTTTTTGTAGTTGGTGGCTGCGGAGGTTGCAATGACAATGATGACGGTACAGGCATACGCGCAGCATCGGCGCTCAGCGGGGCTGGCTGGGTGTACCCGGCAGGCGGTCGAAAAGGCGATTGCGGGCGGGCGTATTAGCATCGTCGACGGGCGTATCGATCCCGCGACGGCGGATGCCGAGTGGGAGCGCAATACCCGCAAGCGGGCCGACCTGCATTCCCGTGCTGGATTGGTAGCGATGCCGGTTACAACCCTGCCGGTCAGCGCCAAGCCGACGACAGACTGGAGCGATCACAAAGCGCGCAAAGAGGCGGCCGAAGCCAGCCTGAAAGAGCAAGAGCTAGCACGTCGTTCCGGCGAGCTGGTCGACCGCCGCGGGATGGAACGTGCAGCGCACGAGACAGCCCGCGTATTACGTGATGCGCTGATCGACACCCTGCCGAGCAAAATCAGCATGGAGCTGGCAGCCATGACCGATCCCTGGCAGGTTGAGTGCCGTTTACGCGAGGCTATCCGTGCCGAGCTGTACGCCATCGTGGATGGCCTGAGCGGTCGGGAGCCTCAGCATGCAGCTTGATGCCGCCATCTACAGCGACGGGGCGACGGCCTACCGGGAGGCGTTCGGTGCCGGCCTGCGGCCCGACCCACCGCTCTGGGTTGATGAATGGTCCGAGCAGCATATGGTGATCCCGAAAAGCTCGGGCGCGGCTGAGCCCGGCCGTTATCGGGTCGAGCGCACGCCCTATGCCCGCGAGCCCATGCGGGCGCTATCACCCGAGCATCCAGCGCTGAAAGTGGTGATCAAGGGCGCATCGCAGTTGCTCAAAACTCAGGTCGCGCTGAACTTTGTCTGCTCCGTCATCGATCGCCAGCCGGCCAACGTGATCGTATTGGAGCCCACCGACAAGCTGGCCCGCCGCGTCGCCGCCCGCTTCGACAAGATCACCCAAGAGGTCGCGCCGCTTACCCGCAAGGTAGCTAAGCGCAAACACCGTGACTCGAAAAATAGCGCGGAGACCAAGGAGTTCGAAGGCGGAACGGCCTGGTTCCTCTCGGCCCGTTCGGCGTCCAACCTGTCTGAGGCCTCAGCCCGCTATGTCGTGGTCGATGAGGTCGACCGCATCCTGCGCGAAATCAAGGGCGAGGGCGACACGGTCGGCCTGGTCGAAAAGCGCCAAACCACTTACGGCCGCAAGGCGAAAGGGCTCTACATTTCGAGCCCCACGGAAGAGGACGCCAGCCGCATCGAAGAGCTCTACCGCGAGGGCAACCAGCACCAATACCACGTGCCGTGCCCGCACTGTGGCGAGCTGCAGGCGCTCGAATGGGAGAATTTTTTCTACGAGCTCAACGCCGAAGGCCGCGGTCGCGCCTGGATGGTTTGCATACGCAACGGCTGCATCATCGAAGAGCACGCAAAGCCGGTAATGTTGCCGGACGTAAAAGCCGGCGGCAGGGCGGAATGGATCCCCAGCGCCCCCGGCAACGGCGAAACCTGGAGCTACGAAATCAGCAGCCTCTATGCCCCGCTCGGCTGGGTATCCTGGCTGGCTCTGGCGCGCGAATACGACGAAGCCAAAAAAGCCGCCGACATCGGTGATCGCGAAAAGCTGCAGGTGTTTTACAACACCCGTTTGGCGCGCACCTGGAGCAGCAAAAATGCCGTTGTAAAGCCGGAAAAACTCCGCGAAAAAGCCGAGGCCTATCCGCTCGGCATCGTGCCGATGCCGGCCCTGTCGCTCACCGCCACGGTGGACGTGCAGGGCAATCGACTGGAATGTCAAATCGTCGGCTGGGGTCCCGGCCCCACCGGGCTGGAGGCCTGGATCGTGGGCACGCACATACTCTACGGAGATCCCACGTTGCGGGAAGTGTGGAGCGAGCTGGACGAGCTGCTGAAAACGCCCGTGCGTCATGCCAGCGGCGCGCTGTTCGTCATCCGCGCCGTGGGCATAGACTCCGGCGACGGCGACAGCACGCAAGAAGTCTACGAATTTTGCCGTCCCCGTTCGCGGCGCTACGTCGCCGGCAAGCTGCAAGCGGTGCTCGCCGTCAAGGGCGCCTCGCAGGCCAAAAAGCCGGTCATCGCCGGCAGCCCCAGCAAAGTCGAATACAACTACCGCGGCAAGCCCATCATGGGCGGAACCCAGCTATGGAACATCGGCACCGACACCGCCAAGGACTGGATTTACAACCGTCTCAACCTCGCCGGCCAAATCGCCATCCACACCAGCGATCAACTGCCGATCCAGTTTTACGAGCAGCTCCTGTCCGAGGCCAAAACGACGCGCTGGGTCAAAGGCAAGCGCCGCACCAGCTATGAGTTGATCAAGCGCGGCAGCCGCAACGAGCAGCTCGACCTAATGGTATATAACCTGGCCATGGCGAATTTTCTCGGCCTGGACCGTTACACCGCCGAGCGGTGGGAAAAGCTGCGCGCCGCCCTGGTGCAAATCGACCTGCTAACCGAGCTCGACGCCCAGCCTGTGGCCAGCGCCCAGCCAGCCGATGCCCAGCCGCCGGCCATCCCCCCGCCCGCAAAACTGCCGCCCGCCACGCAGGCGCGCGGCCGCCGCGCCCGTTTTTACGTCGCCCGCCAGAGGTAACCATGCCCAACATCGGGCCCAGCCTGCAGCGCGTGAGGCCTCATTACGCCAAGTATTAGTATATGCTTATAAAAAGCAAATAAGAGAAACGTGCATGAAGCACGTAGACCGGGAAGCCCCTGGTTTGCTTGCCTTGGCTGGATCGTAGGGGGTAGGTAGCGGAACGACTTACCTGGATCGGGTAGCACAGCGGTAGCACAGGAATTTTCCGGCTCCGTCAGGATGTGCGTAAGTCATTGAAAACATGGCGCGCCCGGCAGGATTCGAACCTGCGACCAACGGCTTCGGAAGCCGCTACTCTATCCAACTGAGCTACGGACGCGTGGCCGCGTATTCTACTAAGTCTTTTACCCTTAAACAATGCGAGTGGATGCAAATTCGCGGAGAGGTCGGATTGGCGCCGCCTGGAGAATCATTCGATCCCGCGCCCTTAGGGGGCACCATCCCACGATTTCGCTATAATGCCGGGTCATTTTTACCCACTACGTGAGCATCATGTCCCAACCCAGCATCAAGAAAGTCGCCCTGGCTTATTCCGGGGGGCTGGATACTTCCGTCATCCTCAAGTGGCTGCAGGAAACTTACGGCTGCGAGGTCGTGACCTTCACCGCCGACATCGGCCAGGGCGAGGAGGTCGAGCCGGCGCGCGCCAAGGCGCAGGCCCTGGGTATCAAGGAAATCTATATCGACGATTTGCGCGAAGAGTTCGCCCGCGATTTCGTCTTCCCCATGTTCCGCGCCAACACGATATACGAGGGTGAGTATCTGCTCGGCACCTCGATCGCCCGGCCCTTGATCGCCAAGCGCCTGATCGAGATCGTCAACGAAACGGGTTGCGACGCCATCGCGCACGGCGCCACGGGCAAGGGCAACGACCAGGTGCGCTTCGAGCTGGGTGCCTACGCGCTGAAGCCGGACATCAAGGTCATCGCGCCCTGGCGCGAGTGGGACCTGACCTCGCGCGAGACGCTGCTGGCTTACGCCGAGAAGCACGGCATTCCGATCGAGCAGAAGCGCGCCGGTTCCTCGCCTTATTCCATGGACGCCAATCTGCTGCATATTTCCTACGAAGGCCGTGTGCTGGAAGACCCCTGGGCCGAGCCGGAAGAGGACATGTGGCGCTGGACCGTTTCGCCCGAGAACGCTCCGGACAAGCCGACCTACATCGAGCTGAGCTTCGAGCGCGGCGACGTCGTCGCCATCGACGGCCAGCGGCTGAGTCCTGCCAGCGTGCTGGCCGAATTGAACCGCATCGGCGGGGCCAACGGCATCGGCCGTCTGGACATCGTGGAAAACCGCTATGTCGGCATGAAGTCGCGCGGCTGCTACGAGACGCCCGGCGGCACCATCATCCTCAAGGCCCATCGCGCCATCGAGTCGATCACCCTGGATCGCGAGGTGGCGCATTTGAAGGACGAGCAGATCGCACGCTACGCCAGCCTGATCTACAACGGCTATTGGTGGAGCCCGGAACGGCTGGTGCTGCAGCAGTTGATCGACGCGTCCCAGGTCAACGTCAACGGTGAGGTGCGGCTGAAGCTTTACAAGGGCAACGTGACCGTAGTCGGCCGCAAGTCCGAGAGCAACAGCCTGTTCGACCCGAACATCGCCACCTTCGAGGACGACAAGGGCGCCTACAACCAGAAGGACGCCGAGGGCTTCATCAAGCTGAACGCCTTGCGCCTGCGCATCGCCGGCAAGAAGGGGGCGAAGTTCATCTGATGGATGGGCCGAGTCCGGCTTTTCCGGATTAGATCGCGGACAAGGAATCAACAGCTTATGGCGCTCGTGCCATAAGCTGTTTCCCTCAGCCCGTCCCTACCCAGGAACCTGCGACCGGAGGTCACTCCTTATCCCCTTCTCCCTCTGGGAGAAGGTGGCCCGAAGGGCCGGATGAGGGAAGGGACCGCTCGGTTCCAGGGCTACATCCGCGGGCCATGGGGCCGAGCGGTCTCTCCCGGAGGGAGATCGAAGTATTCGCTTCGCGACGTCCATGGTCACCGGGGTGTGCGAGGGAAGCGCTGGCCCGGCTGATGACGGTTGGGTGTCCGTGCGCCGCTTCGACCCACATTTTCCGGGGTCAGGGCGGACGCGAACAGGAAATATCTTCTGGAACAGCCTTACAGATAAAATCATGCCGCAGTTGCCAACTTCACCGAGCGACCCCTCGGCCTGTATTGAACCGGAAATCGCCCAGGCGGAATCGGGGGACGTTGCCCGGACCGATACCTCGGATGTCGTCGGCAATCTTGTCGACTTGGACGAAGGCGAAATCCTGCTCCCGAGTTTCGTGCTCCAGAAGCCGGAAGGCCTGTTCGTCGATCTCGAACGGTTGGACGAAACGCCGCAGGAGCTGTGGCAGTTCGTCACCGTCACCTTTGCTTCCGGCGCTTATTTCAAAGGGATCGATTACCCCAGCTTTCAGACGGTTCTTTTCGACCCCGCGGAAACCGCCAAGCTGCGCGCCGACCTGCAAGAGTCCGGGCTGGCGCCGCAGATTCGTTTCGCCGCGTCTCTGGCCCGCATTCCCGATGAGCGGAAACCGCTTTATCGGGCGGTGAAGACCCCTTCGGACTTTACTCAGGCTTCGTATCTGTTCGAGCCGCTGATACTCGACAGGTCCGTGGCCGGCTCGGCCGAAGACGGTTCCCCGGCCGAGGCGGTCGTCAGCGAGTCGGTGCGGTTGGATTTCGACGAATTCGTCGCCCATTTGTGGAACCGTGGCGTCCGCTACGGATTGCTTGAAGCGGAAGTCAGGGCACGGATCGCCGACGACCAGACGAAGCCTGCGTGGATGATCGTCGCCCGGCAGACCGCTCCTTCGCGTAGCAAGGACGCCGAGATCGCCGAAGTGTTCGACAAGCTGCATCGCGACCGGTCGCCTTCGATACTTTGGGATGGCAAGGCGGATCTGCGCCGCTTCAAGAACACCTTTCCGCAGATCGGCAAAGGCATGCGGCTGGTCCGCAAGCTGCCCGGCGTGGCGGGCGCTCCCGGACGCGACGTGGCGGGATTCCCGATAAGGCCGAATCCGCCCAAGGACATCGACCTGAGCCGATTGGCGGGCGCCGGGATCGAATGGGAGGCCGGCGAGGAAGGCGAGTTTCTGGTGTCTGGAATGGATGGGTACGTCAACATCGACACCCGCTCGCAGCAATTCTTCATAACCGAGCGACTCGTCAATCGCGAGGGCATCGGCGTCCGAACCACCGGCAGCCTCGACATCGTGGCGGACCAGTTCGAGGAGCACGGCGACGTCGAACAGGGCTTTTCGGTGACCGGCCATTCCATCCGCGTCAAGGGCAACGTTTTCGGCGGCGTCATTTCGAAAGGCGGGGTCGTGAAGGTGCGCGGCAACGTCCTGAAAGGGCAGGTGCGAAACGCCGACGGGCCGATCGAAATCGGCGGCTTCGCCTCGCATGCCCATATCGAATCGACGCAGGGGGAGGTGCGCTTGAGCCGGGCCGAAAATTCGGTGATTCGCGCCCGCACCGTCGTTCTGGACGAAATCCGGAACTGCATCGTCGTGGGCGACACCATCGAAATCGGCAGTCTGCAGAATTGCCTGGTCGGCGGAAAAGCCATTTCCGTGGGAAGGGCCGGGCTGAAGCCCGGGCTTTCCGGGCGGGATGAAAACGTGTTTGTGCTGGAAGTGCCCGATCTCGCGGATTTGGGGCGGCACATCGACGAGGAGAGCGGGGCGATTGCCGAGGCGGAGCTCGCCGTCACGGCGAAAAAGGCCGAGTTCGAAAAGAACAGCGCCCGCTACGGCGAGGTCGTGGCGACGCCCGCCGTACGGAGCTATCTGGAAAACGCCAAGAAGGTGAAGGAATTCCAGGCGAAAGGCGGGGTGCTGACGGCGGAACAGAGCAAGGCGCTCGCCCAGTTGCGTGGCAAGGTGGCGAATGAACTCGCCGAAATCGCCGAACTTTCGGCGGCGCTGAGGGGACTCGGCGGCGAGCTTGAGTCGCTGGAACTATCCCTCGAAGAACGGCGGGCGATAAAAGCCGCGTACGAAGCACAGGCCGGCGAGCTTGCCGAAGGCGTGGTCATCCGCATCGAGTCCGTCGCAGGCATGTCTGTAGTGAGAAAAAGGCGGATCACGTCGACTTCGCCGCGGCTGCTGACCATGAGCAATTCCGCCGAACTGCGTCGGGAGCTCGATTCCCTGGGCAGCGGCCAGGACCGTGTATTCGAGGTCGATTCCGGCACGGTCGACTGGGTATTCGAGCCGTCGCCGGAGAAATAGCGAGAGCTCCGGGCGGTGCTGCGGTCGCCGCGTGGCGTGGGTTGCCGCTTACGATGAGGGTGATAGGATGCCGCCATCTTCAATACGGCCGGAATCGACCCGGCTCCCTAGCCGGGGGAGAAGACGCACCGGATGGCGCACCGGGAGTTGGGCATCCTCGCCCAGCCCGGCGTTCCGTACTCCTGCGGGGGAACCCATACAACAGGCCAGGTCGCCAACCTGCCCCTGGATACAACAACAAGACGGATGACGATCATGAACATACATGCCCTCGATACCCTGGAAGCCATCGTAAAGAAGTTCCTGACCTGGCCCTTCTACCAGCAGTTCAGCGCGCAGTCCGCGCTGGCGCAGCGCCTGCTGGTGTTTGCGTCCATTGTCCTGTACACGACGGTCATCCTGGCCTTCCTGTATTTCTTCATCAATCCCATCGTGGCCTATGGCTCGCTGGCCAGCATACTGGCCGGTTTGGCGACCGGCCTGGGCGCTTTGCCCGCCTTGTTCTTCAAGGAAGTCAACCAGAAGACCTTGTACATCATGCTGGGCGGCGCGGCCGGCGTGATGCTGGCGGCGACCTCGTTTTCCCTGGTGGTGCCGGGCATCCAATACGGCAACCAGCTCTGGCCGGGCAAAGGCATGCTCATCGTTGCATTCGGCATGCTGGTGGGGGCCTTGTTTTTGGAGTTGACCGACCGTTGGCTACCGCACGACCGTTTCGTCGGCCAGGACGCCGAGACGACGGGATCCCTGCGCAAGATCTGGCTGTTCATCATCGCCATCACGGTGCACAACTTTCCCGAAGGCATGGCGGTCGGCGTCAGCTTCGGCTCCGGCGACTGGCACAACGGCACGGCCCTGGCCATCGCCATCGGGCTGCAGAACATCCCGGAAGGTCTGGCGGTGGCTCTGCCCCTGGTCGGTCTGGGATACTCGCGCAAACAGGCCTTGTTGATCGGTACCTTGTCCGGCCTGGTCGAGCCCATCGGCGGTTTCCTGGGCGTGGCCGCGGTGACGGTGTTCTCCTCGCTGCTGCCTTTCGGCATGGCCTTCGCCGCCGGCGCGATGCTGTTCGTGATCGCCGACGACATCATTCCCGAGACCCAATCCAAGGGCAAGGCGCGCTCGGCCACCTTCGCGGTGATGATAGGTTTCGTCGTGATGATGGTGCTCGACAATTTGTTGACCTGAGGCGCCGATGTCCTGTTTGTTGTCTTTCGATTGGTCCTCGCTGCTCGAGCGTGTCCGGCCGCCACGCGAGTGGGTCGAGTGGGGTGGTGTTTCCGCCAGCAGCTTCGGTCTGATCGTCGCCGCCGAGATGGGCGACAAGAGCCAGTTGGTCTGCATGACTCTGGCCGCGCGTTACCACCGGGCCTTGCCCATCGTCGCCGGGGCGACGGCCGCCTTCGCCATGCTCAATCTGGCCGCCGTGATCTTCGGTGCGGCGGTGGCACGCTGGGTGCCGGAATTCGTCGTCGGTGCCGCCGTAGCCGTGCTGTTCGCTTTTTTCGGTTTGCGTTCCCTGCTGGCCGCGGAAGAGGATGAAGACGGGGAGGAAACGGTCAAGAGCGGCCATGGCATGTTCTTGACGACCTTGCTGATGATCTTCGCCGCCGAGTTCGGCGACAAGACCCAGTTGGCCGTGGCCGGCATGGGTGCGGCTTTTCCGCCGACGCCGGTCTGGCTGGGCGCCACCCTGGCGCTGGCGACCACTTCCGCGCTGGGCGTGTGGGCGGGACGTACCCTGCTGCGCCGCATGCCCGTGCATCTGCTGCACCGTTTGAGCGGCGTGCTGTTCCTGGGCTTCGCCGCGTTCGCGGCCTGGCGTCTGCTGCCCGAAGGCGCGGTCGGCCAGTGGGTGGAAGTTGTTGCGGCGAAGGCCGCAGGATTATGGCGGCGGTGAGCGAGGAGGAATTGTATCGCCTGGCCGAGCGGCTGGGCGCGTGCTTGCTCGAACGGGGGCTCAAGCTCGCGACGGCGGAATCCTGCACCGGAGGCTGGGTCGCCCAATGTGTGACGGACGTGGCCGGTAGTTCGGCCTGGTTCGAGCGCGGATTCGTGACCTATAGCAACGGATCCAAGCAGGAATTGCTGGGCGTGCCCTCCTCGGTGCTGGAAGCTTATGGGGCGGTGAGCGAAGAAACCGTGCGCGCCATGGCGGCGGGCGCGCTGAACGCCAGCCGCGCCGATTGCGCCGTCGCGGTGAGCGGCATCGCCGGGCCGAGCGGAGCGGTGCCCGGCAAGCCGGTGGGTACGGTGTGGTTCGCCTGGGCTACGCACACAGGGGCTGTCGCCACCCGGTGCGCGCGCTACGAAGGCGACCGCCGCGCCGTGCGCCGGCAGGCGGTGGCCGAGGCCTTGCGCGGCGTGTTGGCGCTTTACGAGGAAGCGGGCGGTGGCGGCGGCGGGGCTTGAAGCCCGGCGCTTGTTTTTCGCGGTCTGGCCCGAAGAGAGTACGCGCGCGGCTTTGTCGGCACTGGTCCGCCGGCTCAAGCCGGACATCGACGGCCGCTGGATGCCGCCTGAGACCTGGCATTTGACGCTGGCCTTCCTGGGTTCCGTGGAGGCCGAGCGGGTGGCCGAGGCGCGAGCCTGCGGCGATGCCGTCCGCGGCGAGGCGGGGCGTCTGAAACTGGACCGGGTCGAATACTGGCGCCGTCCGGACGTGCTATGCCTCACCTCGTCGCTGGGCTCGGCCGCTCTGGAAGGTTTGGCCGTGAGTCTGGCCGATGTCCTGCGTCGCGCCGATTTCCGATTGGAGAAACGGCCGTTCAAGGCTCACCTCACCTTGGCGCGCAAGCTACGTCGCCTTCCGCAAGAACTGCCGCAGTCGGAGCCCGTCAGCTGGCCGTACCGGTCGTTCGGCCTGGTCGAGTCGGTGCCGGCGGATAAGGGATCCTGTTACCAGACCCTGCATACCTGGCCATTGGCCGCAGGAAAGCTGGACGGGCGCGGCTGAACCGGCTCATTCCGCCACAACAACGCTCAGGGCTTCCTGAAGCACGTCGCGGTTGATCGGTTTCTGCAGCAGGGGATAACCCCGCTCCCGGCTTTTTTGTAGCGATTCGGGCGCGGTTTCGCCGGTGATCACCAGAACCGGGAACCGTCCGTGTCTATCCTGCAAACGGCTCGCCAGCGTGGCGCCGTCTTCCGTCCCTCGCAGCCTGAGGTCGACGATCAACAGATGGGGAGCACCGGCGCGGTGGAACAGCGCTTCCGCGGTTTCGACCGAGTCGGCGGTTTCGACCTGAGCCTCCCAGGTGCTCAGCAGCCCGCTCATGCTTTCCAGGATGTCCGGCTCATCGTCCAGAACGTAGATGCGTTTGCCGCGCAGCCGGACCGAAAAGGTGTGCGTTTCGGTGGCCGGTTTGTCGTCGGACTCCGGGTCGACGGTGGGGAAGCTCACGGAAAAGCACGCCCCCTCATCGGAGCCGGAAGCCAGGGATATTTCGGCCCCTATCAGCTCGCAAAGGCGCTGCACGATGGCCAGGCCCAGCCCCACGCCCTTGCCGTGGTCGCGCCCCGGGTTGTCCAGCTGGTAGAACTCCTCGAACACGCGGGCCTGTTCGTCCGGCGGTATGCCTTTGCCGGTGTCCGCCACCCTGAGTATGCCGGCGGCGCCCCGGCGCAGCGTGCTCACCCTGACCTCGCCGCTTTCGGTGTATTTGATCGCATTGTCGAGCAGGTTGCGGGCGATGCGCGCGGCCGCCAGCGGATCGTCGCGCAGACGCACCGGTTCCAGCTCGCAGACCAGGCGCAGACCCTTCTCGGCCGCGGCCCTCGCGTATTCGGTGCAGATGTCCGCCACGACCGCATTCAGGAAGAATGCCTGCCGCTCCGGCGCGTAATGTTCCGCCGACAAGCGGGAGAGGTCGAGCAGTCCGTGCAGCAATCCGCCGAGATTGCGGACCAGCCGGTCGATGTTGCGGGCGATCTCGGGCAACGCGCCGGGCGCCGGGTTAGCCGAGAGCACGGCACTGTAGATCGACAGGGCGTGCAGTGGCTGGCGCAGGTCGTGGCTGGCGGCGGCCAATACCCGCGCCCGCGCCTTCGACGACTGTTCGGCCCGCGCCACGGCCGAACGTACTTCGGAGTTGCTTCTTTCGAGATCCTTGACCACGCGGTCGCGTTCGCGCCGTATGGCGACCGAGCGTCTCAGCAACTGTTCGCCGTCCGCGGCGACGCTGATGATGAACAGCCAGTAGAGGGCGGCCAGACCGCCCACCACCGCCACCTGATGCGGATGGAGGCTAATCCAGGCGAGGCTGACGGGGGCCAGGATGAACAGCGAATAGGCCGCCAGGATAGGCCGGGAAGAGGCCGCGACGGATACGCCCGCCGCGGGCATGGCGAAAAGGATGATGGTCAGCAAGGCCTGTTCCGGGAGCGGAATCTTGGCCAGGAAGAGCGCGCCGCCCGAGCCTATGATGCCGCCGACCATGCCCGCCAGCAGGATCAGCCGGCGGTGGGCCGCCTGCGGATCGAGTGCCTCGCCGCGCTCCAGCAAGGCCTTGCCGTAAGCGCCGCGCAGGCATTCCCCCAGCACGGCCGATGCGGCCCAAGCCATGAAGCTGGGTATGGCTACGTGGCGGAATACCAGCAGGAAAAGGCCGACGACCAGCAGCAGCTGAACGTAAGGCAGACGGGTGAGGACGCGCGCATGCAGACGCACCAGTTCGCCCAAGATCTCCCGCTCGATGTCGCGGCCAAGCTCGTCGCCCATGGCGGGTCAGCCGGAGTCCAGCCGCAACTTGAGGCGGGCGGCCTCGATGACCGCCTCGGTGCGGTTGTGCACGCCCAGAAGCTGGAATACCGAGGCGATATAGTCCTTGACCGTATGCTCGGACAGGCCAAGTTCGCGGGCGATGGATTTGGTCGGGAGCCCGCGGCACAGACCTCGCAGCACGTCGCGCTGCCGCGGCGAGAGGGCGACCGGCGGGGCGTCCGGTTCCGCAGGCCGGTCGAACGGCGGCGGCAGGTAAATCTCGCCGGCCAGCACATGCCGCAGGGCCACGGCCAGCGTCTCGGGCGGCGCGCTCTTGGCGATGAAGCTCATCGCCCCGGCCTCGATGCAGGCCTGTATGGCGCCGCTTTCCTCGGTCGAGGAAATCACCACGATGGCTACGTCCGGCGCGGTGGCCTTGATGCGGGCCAGGGCGTCCAGTCCGTGTTCGTTGCGGAGGTTGAGGTCGAGCAGGCAGAGCGGCAAATCGGGATGACGGCTCGCGAGTGCCAAAGCCTCACCTATCGTGCCGGCTTCCAGCACGACGGCGTCCTTGCCCAAGGTTTCCAGCAGCAGGCGCAGGCCGGCTCGAAATAGGGCATGGTCATCCAGCAGCAAGATCTTCGTCACTTAGCCGGCCGCTCCCACGGTACCGTTCGGGTTGAGCTCATCGAAATCCGCATTTCGGCCGGACAGGGCGTCCGTTTTTTCCGGGGCCTGCTTGCAGCATCTCCGGTCCAAATCTCCAGGTCGATCATATTTCGGCATATCCACGCGGCGGGCAACCCCCTCGAACGGGGGAATTGCCGGTCGCACAGGCGGTAATTAGTCTCAGGACCCGAGCGGAAAACGTCGCGTTGGCGGGGAATCGCGGAGAGCCGGGAGTTTGCGCGCAACGTTCGAGTGGAGGCTCGTCTTGTCCTAAACAACCTGGAGTTTAATTGCGATGCACCCTAACTATCTGACACACAAGCTTTCCCTGGGGCTCACATTGTTTGCCCTGTCCTCTTCGGCCTGGTCTCAGCAGATCGCGATCGACCATTACGATATCAACGAAGCCGTATTGTCGGGCCATGGCAACTGGTTTCATACCTACGACGGTACCATCACGCCGGGAGCCCATTTCGTGAATATCGAACCCGCCGGCACCGTAGCGACCTACCAATTCGGCAGCGGTACCCTGAACGACGGCGTGGTCGGCGGGACGGGCGCCTCACAACTTTTCGTCACGCCGGCCGCGTCCGACGGCACGGTCATCCGGCCGGCGATATTCCTGACCCTGGATGTTTCCAAGCCCTGGCGGGTCGACAAAGTGGAAATCTATGGCGGGGAAGTCGCCACCAATAGCATTCCGGGAGCGATCACCGCCGTCGACGTCGGCGTCTTGGGACCGACCGGCGGCGTTCCGGTCATCTCTTTCAACACCACGCCTTTCGGGCCGACGCAGAACAAGGACGGCATCGACGTCAACGACCTGATCGACTTGAGCGCTACGCCGCTGGCCTCGACTCCGGCTTGGGCCTTGGTCCTCAGCAATTTCCAGGGTACGGTCGGCAATTGGTTCTCCATCAGCGAAATCAAGGTTTACGGCGAACCGGTCGCGACCGTTCCCGTTCCCGCCGCGGCGTGGTTGATGGGCTCGGCCCTGGCGGGCCTGGTCGGTTACGGTCGACGTCGCGGGTCGAATCCGATAGGAGAGGGATATGCACGGTCTGGCGATTAAAGCCGGGGCGGCCCTGCTCGCCGGCTCGATGCTGGGGGCGGGCGCGGTTTCGGCCGCCCCCGTTTACCGCGTGGTGGATCTCGGCTTCGTCAACCGCTTTTCACCACAGTCTCTCGCCCTGGGAGTCAACGAAAGCGGGACCGTCAGCGGCGTGAGTGGCGTGACTGCCGTGACGGGTAACGGCGGCCCGCCGAAAACGGTCGGCAACGGAATTCCGTTGGCGATCAACGACGGCGGCCAGGTCGGCGGGTATCGCTACGAATTCCGGCCGGGCGGCAGCGTTCCCCAGGCCGTCGTTTGGAACGGCAGTGCGGTCGGCGCCTTACCCGGTACCACGCCCAGCTTCGGGGTAGGCCTCAACAATGCCGGTCAGCTGTCGGGAACGCTGCAGACGGAAAGCGGGGCTTACCGCGCGTTCGTCTGGAACGGCGTCGATCTGCAAACCCTAGGCACCCTGGGCGGCGCCAGCAGCTACGGCACCGGCATCAACGACCGCGGGTGGCTTACCGGAGCCGCCAGGACGGCGGCGGGCGAGTACCATGCCTTTGTCTGGAAGGGCGGCGACTTGCAGGATCTGGGTACCCTGGGTGGGGATCTGCCGGACAGTTACGGGGTCGCCATCAACGAAGCGGGGTGGGTTACCGGCTGGTCCTTCCGTTACGACGAGGACGACAACCCAATCTCCCATCCCTTGCTCTGGGACGGTTCCTCGCTGCGGGATCTGGGCGTGCTTCGAGACGGAACCAGCGCTTACGGCTACGACCTCAACAACCGCGGCCAGGTGGTCGGAAGCTCCCAGCTCTATCTGGATCTGTACGGGTTCGGCTACGGCTACGGCAGTCCTCCGTCAGACGCCTACGCCTTCCTGTACGACCACGGAACGCTCTGGAATCTGGATCACTTGCTGGTAGCGGCCGACGCAGGCTGGAACGTCGTGTTTGCCACCGGCATCAACGACGCGGGCCAGATAGCCGCCAGCGGATGTCACCCGGTCTTGGGTTGCCGCGCCTTGAGGCTCGATCCGGTCGCAAGCGTACCCTTGCCGCCCGGATCCGCGTTGCTGCTGAGCGGGGCCGGCCTGCTCCCGGCGTTCCGGCGCAAGACCTGAAGAGAGCGGCCCGCCTCAAAAGGCTTTACCGTTCGCCTCCCGCGACAAGTACGGAAAAGCCGCTTCCCTTCTTCATCTCCGACGGGTGATGCTCGCCTACGCGGTGGGTGCCACCCGTTTCCGTCTTCCCGGCGCATCGATACACCGACCGAACTGGCGGCCGTCGAGAGATCACCCTATGCCCGACCGTAAGCCTATGGAATAATAAGCGCATTAATCACAGCAATATCCACGGATAGCAAACAATGGACGAGAACAAGAAAAAGGCCCTGAGTGCCGCGCTTTCGCAGATCGAAAAGCAGTTCGGCAAGGGCTCGGTGATGCGCATGGGCGACGTCGCCGTGCACGATATCGAGGTCGTTCCCACCGGTTCGCTGGCCCTGGACATCGCCTTGGGTTGCGGTGGCTTGCCGCGCGGGCGCATCGTGGAAATCTACGGGCCGGAGTCGTCGGGCAAGACCACCCTGACGCTGGAGGTCATCGCCCAGGCGCAGAAGCTGGGCGGCGTGGCGGCCTTCGTCGATGCCGAGCACGCCCTGGATCCGGCCTATGCGGAGAAGATAGGCGTCGATCTGGACGACTTGCTGGTGTCCCAGCCGGATACCGGCGAGCAAGCTTTGGAAATCGCCGACATGCTGGTGCGTTCCGGCAGCGTGGACGTGGTGGTCATCGACTCGGTGGCCGCGCTCACGCCCAAGGCCGAGATCGAGGGCGAAATGGGCGATTCCCACGTGGGCCTGCAGGCGCGTCTGATGTCGCAGGCCTTGCGCAAGCTGACGGCTAACATCAAGAAGTCGAACACCCTGGTGATCTTCATCAACCAGATCCGCATGAAGATCGGCGTGATGTTCGGCAATCCGGAGACCACTACCGGCGGCAACGCACTCAAGTTCTACGCCTCGGTGCGCCTGGACATCCGCCGCACCGGCGCGATCAAGAGCGGCGACGAGGTGATCGGCAACGAGACCAAGGTCAAGGTGGTCAAGAACAAGGTGGCCCCGCCTTTCCGCAACGCCGAGTTCGAGATCCTCTACGGCGAAGGCGTGTCGCACGAAGGCGAACTGGTCGATCTGGGCGTCAACCTGGACATCCTGCAAAAGTCGGGATCCTGGTACAGCTATGCCGGCGACCGTGTCGGGCAGGGCAAGGACAACGTGCGCAACTACCTGAAAGAGCATCCGGAGATCGCCAACGAGATCGAGGCGAAGATCCGTGAGAAAGCGCTGGCAAGCAGCGTCCCGGCTCCGCTGAAAGCGGGCGGCAGGGCTCCCGTCGAGGAAGAGAGCTGAGCGATCCCGACGCGTTCCGGCAGGCGCAAGCCGATTGTCTGCGTTGGCTGGCGCGCCGGGAATACAGCCGCACCGAGCTGATTCACAAACTTCGGGGCAAGGGGCATGACGAAGCCACGGCCCGTTCGGCCGTCGATGCCGTGAGCGAAGACGGTTTGCAGAGCGACGAACGGTGCGTAGACAGCCTGGTGCGCGGGCGGGTCGCGCGCGGGCAGGGGCCGCAACGGATACGGCAGGCATTGCGCGACAAGGGCTTGAGCCCGGGTTCGGCCGATGCTTTGGCCGGCTATGACTGGGCGGCCGTGATCGCCGAGGTTTACCGGCGGAAATACGGGGCATCCCAGCCGGCCTCGCCTAAGGAGCGCGCTTCGCGCATGCGTTTCCTGGCCCAGCGGGGTTTCAGCGGCGAGCAGATCTCGGCCTTGTTCCGGCGCTTGCCCAGGGCCACAGAATTCGAAGACTTGGATATAGATTGACGCTTATGACCAGCGCTGAACTGCGTAAGTTATTCCTCCAGTATTTTGCCGATCGCGGCCATGCCGTCGTACCGACCAGCCCGCTGATACCGGCCAACGACCCGACCCTGCTGTTCACCAACGCGGGCATGGTGCAGTTCAAGGACGTATTTCTGGGCCGCGAGGAGCGCCCCTATGTGCGGGCCACTTCTTCTCAGCGCTGCGTGCGTGCCGGCGGCAAGCACAACGACTTGGAGAACGTCGGCTACACCGCGCGGCATCACACCTTCTTCGAGATGCTGGGCAATTTCAGCTTCGGCGACTATTTCAAGCGCGACGCCATCCAATACGCCTGGGGCTTTTTGACCGGCACCTTGGGGCTGCCGCCCGAGAAGCTCTGGGTGACGGTCTACGACCAGGACAAGGAAGCCGAGGAGATCTGGCTGAAGGAAGTCGGCGTCGATCCGAACCGCTTCACCCGCATCGGCACCAAGGACAATTTCTGGTCCATGGGAGACACCGGCCCCTGCGGTCCCTGCACCGAAATCTTCTACGACCATGGCCCCGAGATCGCGGGCGGACCCCCGGGATCACCGGAAGAAGACGGCGACCGCTACATCGAGATCTGGAATCTGGTCTTCATGCAGTACGACCGCTCCGCCGACGGCACGCTGACGCCGCTGCCCAAACCCTCGGTCGACACCGGCATGGGATTGGAGCGTCTCGCCGCGGTCATGCAGGGCGTGCACAGCAACTACGAGATCGATCTGTTCCGCAATCTGCTGACGGCCGCCGCTGGCCTGGTCGGCGTGTCCGATCTGACCAACAGCTCGCTGCGGGTGATCGCCGACCACATCCGTTCCTGCGCCTTTTTGATCGCCGACGGCGTGCTGCCGTCCAACGAAGGGCGCGGCTACGTCTTGCGCCGCATCATCCGGCGCGCCATCCGCCACGGCTACAAGCTGGGCCAGCGCGAGCCCTTCTTCCACCAGCTCGTGGACGCCTTGTGCGCCGAGATGGGCGAGGCTTACCCGGAGTTGGTCAAGGCCCGCGATACCGTCGAACGGGCCTTGCTCAAGGAAGAAGAGCGCTTCGCCGAGACCCTGGATCAGGGCATGAAGATCCTCGATGCCGAGATCAAGTCCCTGGTCGGCAAGGTGATCGCCGGCGAGACGGCCTTCCAGCTCTATGACACCTACGGCTTCCCGGTCGATCTGACCGCCGACGTGGCGCGCGAACACGGGCTCAGCGTGGACATGGCCGGCTTCGACGCCGCCATGGAGGCCCAGCGCGAACGCGCGCGAGCGGCCAGCCATTTCGCCGCCGATTACTCGCACGATATCCAACTCGATGCGCAGTGCCGTTTCACCGGCTACCAGTTCCTGGCCGGTCAGGCCCGCGTGTTGGCGCTGTCCAAAGACGGCCAGTCCGTCGATCGCCTGGAAGCGGGTGAGGATGGCGTGGTGGTGCTGGACGAAACACCTTTTTATGCCGAGTCGGGCGGCCAGGTGGGCGACCGGGGCGAAATCGTCGCCGATGGCTTCCGCTTCGAGGTGACCGACACGCGCAAGCAGGCCGGCGATTTGATCCTGCACGTCGGCCGCGTCGTTTCCGGTGCTCTGAGGGTCGGTGCCGTCGCGGACGCGCGCGTGGACGAGGCACGCCGCCGTGCCACGGCCCTCAACCATTCCGCCACCCATTTGCTGCATGCGGCCTTGCGCCGGGTGTTGGGGGATCACGTCGCCCAGAAGGGCTCGCTGGTCAATCCGGAAAGGCTGCGTTTCGACTTCTCCCATTTCGAACCGATCAGCGCCGAGCAACTGCGCGAAGTCGAGCGCCTGGTGAACGCCGAAATCCGCCGCAACGCCGCCGTCAGCGCGGAGACTATGGCCAAGGACGACGCGGTAAAGGCCGGCGCGATGGCGCTGTTCGGCGAGAAATACGGCGACGAGGTGCGAGTATTGCGCATCGGCGATTTTTCCACCGAACTGTGCGGCGGAACGCATACGGAGCGGGCAGGCGACATCGGTTTCTTCAAGATCGTGACCGAGACCGGCGTGGCCTCCGGCGTGCGCCGCATCGAGGGTGTCACCGGCCAGGGCGCGGTGGAATGGGTAGAGGCCGGCGACGGGCTCATCCAGGCGCTGAGCGAGCGGGTCAAGGCCGGTCGCGACGGGCTGGACGAAAAAGTCCAACAGATACTCGACCGCAATCGCCAGCTCGAAAAAGAGCTAGAGAAACTCAAGTCCAAGATGGCCAGCGCCGCCGGTTCCGATCTGGCGTCCCTGGCCGTGGAGATCGCCGGTTTGAAATTGCTGGTGGCGCGGCTCGACGGCACCGATCCCAAATCCCTGCGCGATCTGGTCGATCAGCTCAAGAACAAGCTGGGCAGCGCGGCCATCGTGCTGGCGGCGGTACAGGAAGGCAAGGTCAGCCTGATCGCCGGCGTGACCCAGGATCAGACCGGTCGCATCAAGGCCGGCGACCTGGTCAACGTCGTAGCTACCCAAGTGGGTGGCAAGGGTGGTGGCCGGCCCGATCTGGCGCAGGCCGGCGGCAACGACGCCTCCAAACTCGATGTCGCTCTTCAGGGCGTGCCCGATTGGGTGCGCCAGCGCTTGGCTTAATCAAAGAACCTAGAAGAAATAGATGGCGCTTTACGTACATAAATACGGCGGTACCTCGGTGGGCAGCACCGAGCGCATCAAGAACGTCGCCGAGCGGGTGATACGCGCCCGCCAGCGGGGCGAGGACGTGGTGGTGGTGGTTTCCGCCATGAGCGGCGAAACCAACAAGCTGGTGGCCTACGCCCATGAGGTCCAGGAGCGGCCCAGTCCGCGCGAGATGGACGTGCTGCTCTCCACCGGCGAGCAGGTCACCATCGCCCTGCTTGCCATGGCACTGGAGCAAAAGGGATGCCCGGCCATTTCCTATACCGGCTGGCAGGTGGGTATCGTGTCCGACGATGCCCACACCAAAGCGCGCATCGAGAAGATAGACACCGACCGCATCCAGGCCGATCTGGATGCCGGCAGGGTGGTGGTCGTGGCCGGTTTTCAAGGCGTGACCGCGGAGGGAGATATCACCACGCTGGGGCGCGGCGGGTCGGACACCACGGCGGTCGCTCTGGCGGCTGCCCTGAAGGCCGAAGAGTGCCTCATCTATACCGACGTCGATGGCGTCTATACCACGGATCCGAGGGTCGAGCCCCGGGCTCGTCGCTTGGACCGCATCACCTTCGAAGAAATGCTGGAAATGGCCAGCCTCGGTTCCAAGGTGCTGCAAATCCGTTCCGTGGAGTTTGCGGGCAAATACAATGTTCCTTTGCGCGTGTTGTCGAGTTTCGCAGAAGGCGGCGGCACCCTGATCAGTTACGAGGAAAACGGCGTGGAAAAAGCGTTAATTTCGGGGATCGCGTTCAATCGCGACGAGGCCAAGCTCACCATATTGGGCGTACCGGACCGTCCCGGCATCGCCCACAAGATTCTGGGTCCCGTCGCGGATGCGAACATCGAAGTCGACATGATCGTGCAGAACATGGCGGATGATCAGACCACGGACTTCACTTTTACCGTACACCGCAACGAATATCCCAAGGCGCTGGAAATCCTGCGGAGCACCTGCGAGGAACTGGGTGGCCGACAGGTGACGGGCGATGATAAAATAGTCAAAGTTTCCATCGTAGGGGTCGGTATGCGATCCCACGCGGGCATCGCCAGCAAGATGTTCGAAGCCTTGGCACGAGAAGGGATCAATATCCGGATGATCTCGACCTCGGAAATCAAGATTTCCGTGGTGGTCGACGAAAAATATCTGGAACTCGCGGTCCGCGCCCTCCACGATGCTTTCGGGCTCGACAAGGCGCCGGTGGCGGAATGATCCGGCGCGATAAAAAAATTTTATAATTTTTAAAAATATTGTTAGAATCTGAAATTCAGCAAGAAGGCTTTGGTTGGCTATAAATGTTGCTGATTTCTGTATATTTGTATGGCGAGAAGCCGCAAAGGAAGGACTTATGTTGATCTTGACTCGAAGAGTAGGTGAGACCCTGATGATAGGGGATGATGTCACCGTGACTGTGCTTGGCGTTAAGGGCAATCAGGTGCGCATCGGCGTTAACGCGCCGAAAGACGTTTCTGTTCATCGGGAAGAGATCTACGAACGCATCAAAAAAGAGCAGCAGGGCTTGTCCGGTGGTGAAAAGCCGACCGGGTCTGGTGCATAACCTGATTTAGTACGTCGATTTTGGAGAGATGGCCGAGAGGCTGAAGGCGCTCCCCTGCTAAGGGAGTATACGGGCAAAACCTGTATCGAGGGTTCGAATCCCTCTCTCTCCGCCAGTGTCTGGAACCCGCCCGCAAGGCGGGTTTCTTTATGCAAGCCTTTGATGCGTGGTCTCGCTCGGGAGCCTGCAAAACAGATGGTCGGTAGGCTATGGTCTGTGCCGGCTTCACATTCCGCGGAATTTAAGTAGAATACCCGGCTCGAATTCCAATTCATTTAAAGGTTATAGAGGAATACTAATGGTAACCATACGTCTGGCGCGTGGCGGTGCAAAAAAACGGCCTTTTTATCACGTGGTTGTGACGGACAGCCGATCGAAGCGTGATGGCCGCTACATCGAGCGGGTAGGCTTTTTCAATCCGATCGCACGCGGTCAGGAAGAGCGTGTTCGTTTGAACGATGAGCGCATCCAATATTGGGTGGCCCAAGGCGCACAAGCGTCCGACCGCGTCGCTAGTTTGATCCGCGAAGCAGCCCGCAAAGAGGCGGCGTAAGAACTTGTAGATCAGGGCGGCTGGCGTGTCTCGGCTGGTCGTGGTCGGCGAAATTGCTGGCGCTCATGGCGTCAAGGGATGGGTGAAGATTCATTCCTTTACCGAGCCGAGAGATGCAATATTGGACTACGTGCCGTGGGTGCTGGACACCAACGGCGTGACCAGGGAGTGCAAGGTGTTGGCCGCGCGGGCTGAAGGCCCAAGCGTCCTGGCGAGACTGGAACAGATAGAAGATCGCGACCAGGCAGCAAAGCTGCGGTTCAGCAAAATTTTGGCGCCGCGCGATCGTTTTCCGGTGCCGGAGCCCGGCCATTATTACTGGGCCGACTTGATCGGTTTACAGGTGAAAACGGTGGACGGCCAGGCGCTCGGCATCGTGACGGACATGATGGCAACCGGGGCCAACGACGTCATGGTTGTCAAGGGCGAGCGGGAGAGGTTGGTTCCCTTCGTGACCGGTGAATATGTGAAGGAAGTCCATATCGACGAGGGTTATCTGATCGTCGACTGGGATCCGGAATTCTAAGCGCGCCATCGGATGCGTTTCGATATTGTCACGCTCTTCCCGGAGATGATGCGGGAGGCGACGGCCTGGGGCGTCACCGGGAGGGCTTTGGATCAGGGCTTGGCCGAAATCGGGTTGTGGAATCCGCGGGATTACACCCACGACCGGCACCGCACGGTAGACGACCGGCCTTACGGCGGCGGCCCCGGCATGGTCATGAAGGTCGAGCCTTTGCGTGCGGCGATCCGCGCGGCCCGAAACGCCCATGAACAGCCCGCGCCGGTGATTTATCTCAGCCCTCAGGGGCGCCGGCTCGATCAGGCCTCGGTCAGGCGTTTCGCGGAACTGCCCCGCTTGGTGTTGGTGGCCGGACGCTACGAAGGGGTGGACGAGCGCTTGATCGAGGCCGAAGTGGACGAAGAATGGTCCATCGGCGATTACGTGCTGAGCGGCGGCGAACTGGCTGCCCTGGTGATTTTCGATGCGGTGGTGCGCTTGCTGCCGGGCGTGCTGGGCGATGACCAGTCCGCCGCGCAGGATTCGTACATGGCGGGTTTGCTGGATTGCCCGCATTACACCCGGCCGGAGGTGATCGATGGCCGGGCCGTTCCGGAAATTTTGCAGAGCGGCAATCACGAGGCGATCCGCCGCTGGCGCCTGAAACAAGCCTTAGGCCGGACCTGGCTGAGGCGGCCGGACCTGTTGCAGGGCCGGGTCCTGGATGTCGAGCAGCAAAGGCTGTTGGATGAGTTTAGAAACGATTTGAATACCAGATAGTTGTGTAGAGGAACCCATGGCAAACATAATTCAACAGCTCGAAAAAGAATGGATAGGCGACAAGGCCATCCCCGAATTCGGCCCCGGTGACACTGTCGTCGTACAGGTCAAGGTCAAGGAAGGTAACCGCGAACGTTTGCAGGCTTATGAAGGCGTGGTCATCGCCAAGCGTAACCGTGGCTACCACTCCGCGTTTACCGTGCGCAAGATTTCCCACGGCGAAGGCGTGGAGCGCGTGTTCCTCACTTACAGCCCGCAGGTTCAGGAAATCCAGGTGAAGCGCCGCGGCGACGTGCGTCGCGCCAAGCTTTACTACCTGCGCGACCGCACCGGTAAGGCTGCCCGTATCAAGGAAAAAATCTAACCCCTGCGGCTTTTGCCGTCGGAGTTTCGGGACGGACGACGGGTGGCCTCAGGGCCGCCCGTGTCTTTTTGCGTTGGTGTCGCATCGTCACAGTGAAAGCACGCCCGATAGTCGCCGAGCCCGAGCATGTGGCCGTCATCCCCGCGCCCTTCGGTTCGGTGATCGTACGCGCAGGCGACACCGCGTTGCGCGGTCTCGATGTGTCGCCGGATGTTTTGGAGCCGATCGCCCCCCTCGGTTCCTTGCTGAAGACGGCCGAGCGCCAATTGTTGTCTTATTTCCGCGATCCGCTCAGCCCGTTCGATCTTCCCATAGGCGTGCACGGCACGTCTCACCGCATGCGCGTGTGGGACGCCTTGCGCGCCATTCCACCCGGCCAGGTCAAGACTTATGGCCAGATCGCCGGCGAACTCAGCTCCGGTCCGCGGGCGGTGGCCGGTGCCTGCCGCAGCAACGAATTCCCCATCCTCATACCCTGCCATCGGGTCGTATCGTCCCAGGGCCTGGGCGGCTATTGCGGCCGGCTCGACGGTCCGTTCTTGGAAATCAAGCGCTGGCTGCTGCGGCACGAGGGCTATCCGATTGACTGAAGCCGCCGCCAACCAGGTCTTGATACGAAGTTTTCAGGATGGCCTGTGGATCGAGGAGGGTCTGAGCGAGAACACGCAAAAGTCCTACGCCAGCGATCTTAATCTGTTCGCCCTCTGGCTGAGAACCGAGCGGAGCAAGGCCTTGATCGAGGTTCGACGGGACGATATCGAAGCCTATCTCGCCCATCGCTTCCGCGAGCAGGCCAGCCACCGTACCAGCGCCCGGTTGTTGTCCAGCCTGCGTAAGTTTTACGCGAATCTGGTGAGGCTGGAGAAGCTGGATCACGATCCCTGTGCCGGCATCGAATCGCCCCAAGTCGGCAAGCCCCTGCCTAAGACCCTGAGCGAAAGCGAGGTCGAGGACTTGCTGAACGCGCCCGAGCCGAGTCAGCCCTTGGGGCAGCGCGATCGCACCATGCTGGAAGTGCTTTATGCCACGGGTCTGCGGGTGACCGAGCTGGTGAGCCTGCGGCTGGAGCAGATCAACCTACGGCAGGGATTGGTGCGGGTGACCGGCAAGGGCAGCAAGACCCGGCTGACGCCGCTCGGCGAGGAAGCGCAAAACTGGCTGGAGATTTACCAGCACCAAGGCCGCCCGGCCATACTCGGCGGTCGGCAAAGCGACGATCTGTTCGTGACGGAGCGGGGCGGCGCCATGACCCGCCAGGCCTTCTGGTATCTCATCAAGCGCTATGCGATCAAGGCCGGCATCAGCAAGCCTTTGTCGCCGCATACCCTGCGACATGCCTTCGCGACCCATTTGCTGAACCACGGCGCGGATCTGCGCGTTGTGCAATTGCTGCTGGGACATAGTGATTTGTCCAGCACCCAGATTTACACCCACGTCGCCCAGGAACGCCTCAAAGACCTGCACAGCCGCTGCCATCCGCGCGGCTGAACCAAACTCGGAGCCTGCATGACCGGAACCATCCATCCCACCGCTCACATCGCACCCGGCGCAAAACTGGGCGCCGGAGTCACCGTCGGTCCTTACGCCGTGATCGAAGACCAGGTCGAGATCGGCGACGGCAGCGTGATCGGTGCCCACGCCATCATCCAGCCCCGTGTCCGCATGGGACGGAACAATACGGTGCATCCCACCGCCGTGCTGGGCGGCTTGCCGCAAGACCTGGCTTTCGATCCGCAATTCGACACCTGGGTCGAAATCGGCGACGGCAATGTCTTACGCGAGGGTGTGACCATCAGCCGGGCCACCAAGACGGGTACCGCGACCCGCATCGGCAACGAGTGTTATCTGATGAACAACAGTCACGTCGGCCACGATTGCACGGTGGGCAACAACACCATCTTCGCCAGCGGCGCGACCCTGGGCGGCCATGCGCAGGTCGGCGACCGGGTGTTTCTCGGTGGCGGGGTCATGACCCATCAGTTCTGCCGTATCGGCAGCTACGCCATGCTGCAGGGTTTGGCCGGCATCAACAAGGACGTGTTGCCTTTCATGATGGTGGGCGGACGCCCCGGCAAGCATTACCGCCTGAATCTGGTCGGCCTGCGCCGCGCCGGCATCGACGGCGAGCGTCTGAAGACCGTGTCCGCCGCCATACGGCGCTTGCGCAACAAGCAGAGCCTGGAAGGCCTGGCCGATACGCCGGAACTGGACTATCTGCGCGCCTGGTTGGCGGAAGGTAGCAAGCGCGGCATCCTGCCCTTCATCGACATCCACAAGGACGCGGACTGAATCATCTCTCGGGGAAAACAACATGAGCAAACTGAAATGCGCCGTGATCGGCGTCGGCTACCTGGGCAAGTTCCACGCGCAAAAATATGCCGCTCTGCCGGATTGTGAACTGGTCGCCGTGGTGGACAATAATCCCGAACAGGCCCGTGCCGTCGCCGAGCAGAACCACACCCAGGCGCTGACCGATTACCGTGAGCTGCTGGGCAAGGTCGATGCTGTCAGCATCGTTGTGCCCACCAGCCTGCATTTCCAGGTGGCGAAGGATTTTCTCGAAGCCGGCGCCCATGTGCTGGTGGAAAAACCCATCACCGTCACCGTAGAAGAGGCGGACGAGCTGATCCGCATCGCCAAGGAAAAGGATTTGCGCCTGATGGTCGGCCATCTGGAGCGTTTCAACGCGGCCATACTCGGCATGGATTTGACTCACGACAAGCCGCTGTTCATCGAGTCGCACCGTTTGGCGCCGTTCAACCCGCGCGCCAACGACGTCAGCGTGGTGCTGGACCTGATGATCCACGACATCGATATCATCCTCGACATTGTCGATTCCGAGGTCGAGCACATCGACGCCAAGGGTGTGACCGTGCTCACCAGCGACACCGACATCGCCAATGCCCGCATCACCTTCAAGAGCGGCTGCGTGGCCAACGTCACCGCCAGCCGAGCCAGCCTCAAGGTCGAGCGCAAGATGCGGATGTTCATGCCCAACGCCTACGTCTCTGTGGATTTCCAGAACCGCGTGCTGGCCATACACCGCAAGGGCGATAAGGAAATGTTTCCCGGCGTGCCGGAAATCCTCAGCGAGGAATCGGTGTTCGAAAACGGCGATGCCCTGCTGGAAGAGATCAAGCACTTCGTCACCTGCATCCGCGAAGGCAAGGAGCCTTTGGTTTCCGGCCATGCCGGCCGCCGGGCGCTGGCTACCGCAACCGCCATCACCCAATTGCTCAAACAAGGAGTGGTGTAGCATAGGCCGCGAGGCCAGGGTGTTACTCCGGCGTTTACGGAATTGGGAGGTAGCAGCATGAATTATCGCGAGATTATTACCATCGAGGCGGGTAAACGCGGTGGTAAGCCCTGTATCCGGGGCTTGCGTATTACCGTCTACGATGTGCTCGAATACCTTGCCTCAGGCATGAGTATGGAGGAGATCGTTGAAGATTTTCCGGAGCTCAGTTCCGAGGACATACGTGCGGTCTTGAGCTTTGCGGCGGACAGAGAGCGGCATATCGAATCGCTCAAGGCCGTATGAAACTGCTCTTGGATGAAAATCTTTCCCGGCGGTTGCTGCCGTTTCTGCTCGCCGAATACCCAGACTCCACTCAGATAGCCCTGCTTGAAATGGAAAAGTCCAGTGACCATGAAGTCTGGACTTATGCGCGTATCCATGAATATGTCATCGTGACGCGTGATTCCGATTTTTACGATCTCAGCACCATTTACGGGCAGCCGCCCAAGATCATATGGTTGCGTACCGGCAACCAAAATAAGGCCACGACCTTGTCGGTATTGTTGAGCCACCGTTCGCTGATTGAAAAAGCGCTGTTGGCGGAGGATAAGGCGTGCATCGAAATTTATTGAAAAATTAATCGTGTAACCCCGACTTCATTGGTTTTGTTTACTTCCGGAGAAACCCCCACCATGATCCCCATGGTCGATCTGAAAACCCAATACCACCAGCTCAAGGACGAGATCGACGCCGGCCTGCTGGCCGCACTGGAGAATACCGCCTTCGTGATGGGGCCCAATGTGCAGGCTTTCGAGAAGGAAGCGGCCGAATATCTGGGCGTGAAACACGCCATCGGCGTGGCCAACGGTACCGAGGCTTTGCATCTGGCCCTGCTCGCCGCCGGAATAGGGCAGGGCGACGAGGTGATTACCTCGGCCTTCACCTTCATCGCCACGGCCGAAGCCATCCGTTACGTCGGCGCCAAGCCGGTGTTCGTCGATATCGATCCCAGGACCTTCAACATCACGCCCGCCACCGTCGAAGCGGCCATCACGCCCCAGACCAAGGCCATCATGCCGGTGCATCTGTTCGGCCAGCCGGTGGACATCGCCGGCATCCAGGCGGTGGCCCACAAGCATGGGCTGAAGATCGTCGAGGATTGCGCCCAGTCTTTCGGCGCTTCCGTGGACGGCAAACAGACCGGCGGCTTCGGTCTGGCATCCGGGTTCAGCTTTTTCCCCAGCAAGAACCTGGGTGCCTACGGCGACGGCGGCCTGGTGACGACCAACGATGACGATGTTGCGGCGAAGGTGAAAGTGCTGCGCAACCATGGCTCGGAAGTGCGCTATTACCACGACGTGATCGGCTACAACAGCCGGCTGGACGAGTTGCAGGCCGTGATCCTGCGGGTCAAGCTGAAGCGCATAGCCCAGTTCAACGAAGGCCGCCGCCGCTCGGCGCATCTTTACTCCGAACTGCTGGCCGGCCTGGTGGAAACGCCGTACGAAGACGGCATCGGCGTCCACGTCTACCACCAGTACACCTTGCTGAGCGACCGGCGCGATGCTATCCAGGCCGCATTGCAAAATGCCCAGATCGCCTGCGCGGTCTATTACCCGGTTCCCCTGCACCAGCAAAAGGTCTTCGCCGCGGACTGCCAGGGCGTGAGCCTGCCGGTGACCGAAGCGGTCGCGGCGCGCTGCCTCTCCCTGCCTATCTTCCCCGAGTTGGCGGAAGAGCAGGTGAGGGAAGTCGTCGGCGTCATACGCTCGGCACTGGGCGCCTGAGGGCTTGGACTTAATGGCTCCGCCTGCCGCCCTTACCCCAACCCCTCTCCCAAAGGGCGAGGGGTCTGCACGGCCGCCTCTGGTTATGCTCTCCGCCGGGGAGGCCTCCGGCGACCAGCATGCGGCCAGCCTGTTTCTGGAACTGCGCAAGCTGGTTCCGGAACTGCGCGGTATCGGCATGGGCGGGACCAAAATGCGCGAGGCCGGCGTGGACATCCGTTACGATTCCACCGGCATCGCCGTGATCGGCGCCACCGAGGTCATCAAGCATTACGGCGAGATACGCCGTGCGCTGAAGCTCATGCAGAACCTGGCGCGAGACGAGAAGCCGGATCTGCTGATCTGCGTCGATTACAAGGAGTTCAATTTCCAGCTGGCCAAGGCGGCCAGGGCTGCCGGCATCAAGGTGTTGTTCTACGTCAGCCCGCAGGTCTGGGCCTGGCGGCCGGGGCGGGTGAAGAAATACGGCCGGGCGGTGGATCACATGGCGGTGATCTTTCCTTTCGAGGTTCCGTTTTACGAGGCCCACGGTATTCCCGTGACCTTTGTCGGCCACCCGTTGGCCGGCAGGGTGCGGCCTTCAATCGCCAAGGACGAGGCTTTGCAGGAGTTCGGCCTAGCCGGGGAGGGGCCGGTCATCGGCCTGCTGCCCGGCAGCCGTGGCAACGAGATCAAGCGCCTGCTGCCGGTCATCCTGGAGGCGGTGCAGAAGCTGGCCGATCGCTTCCCGAAAGCCCGTTTCGTCCTCAGCCAGGCGCCTTCGGTGGACGACCGCCTGTTGCATGGCCTGCTGCAAAGCTGCCCGCTGCCTATCCGGACGGTCAAGGGCCGGCAGTACGACGTGCTGCAATGCTGCGGCGCGGTCGTCACCGTGTCCGGCACGGCCACGCTGGAAGTCGCCCTGTCCGGCGTGCCCATGACCATCATCTACAAGGTCACGCCCGTCACCTACCAGCTCGGTCGCCGGCTGATCAAGATACCCTTCATCGGCCTGCCCAATATCCTGGCCGGCAAGAGTATCGTGCGCGAGTTCATCCAGCACGAGGCTAACGCGGACAACATCGCTGGCGAGATAGGCCGCATCCTCGCCGACCCCGAATATGCCGGACAGATGCGCGAGGATTTGCGCGCCGTGGCCGATCGACTGGGCGAAGGCGGCGGGTCGGCGCGTCTGGCCCGCTTGGCGGCGGACATGATGGGGGGCGGGAAACCATGAGCCGGGCCTTCGTCAAGGAAGAGGACATCGAGGCGATCGAGGAACTGCCGGACAAGCCGGTCAGTCCGCATACCAACTACGTCACCCCGCGCGGGCTCAAGCAGTTGCAGCAGCGGCTGGCCGATAACCTGGCGCGCCGCAGCGAGTTAACAAGCAGGGACGAACTGGCGGCTCGCCAGGCCTTGCCGGCCGTCAGGCGCGAGATACGTTATCTGGAGCAGCGCGTCGAGTCGGCCGTATTGGTCGAACCATCGGGCCAGACGGAAAACCGGGTGCATTTCGGCGCCGCGGTGGATGTGCTGGACCAGGACGACGAGTTGCAGACCTACCGCATCGTCGGCGAGGACGAGGCCGACGTGGTCAAGGGCGACATCAGCTGGGTGTCGCCCCTGGCCAAGGCCTTGCTCAACGCCGGGGTCGGCGAGGTCGTCACCTGGCGGCGGCCCGCCGGCGATGTCGAGCTGGAAATCGCCGCCATCCGCCGGGGCGAGCCGTGATGGAGGGCGTCACCCTGCGCCGCAGTGCGCGGGCGAAATATCTGCGCCTGGTGGTTAAACCCGAGCTTGTCGAGCTGGTGGTTCCTGCGGGTGTCAGCGAGAGACAGGCGAAATCCTTTCTCGAACAGCATCGCACGTGGCTGGAAACCCAGCGCCGCGAAATGGAAAAACGCGTCGGCCAGCGGCCGGTGCCGGTCCGCTTCACCGAGCATCCCACCATTCCCTGGCAGGGCCGGGATCTGCCGCTGAAGATCGAGGACATTCCCGGCAAGCGTCTCAAGGTGGCCGTGGACGACAGCGTGCGCATCAGTATTCCGTCGTTTGCCGGAGATCAACGCGATGCCTGGGCTCGGCATGCGTTCAAGGAATGGGCCAGGCGTTGGCTGCGCGGGCAGGTCCAACGCTCGGTCGAACGCCACGCCCCCAAGCATGGTCTGCAGCCACGCGAAATTCGCATCAAGGCCATGAAAACGCGCTGGGGCAGTTGCGGACCTAGCAACGACATCAATATCAACTGGCTGCTGGCCCTGGCGCCTGAGTCGGTGCTCGAATATGTCGTCGTCCACGAGCTCTGCCACATCCGCGAACGCAATCATTCTCCCCGCTTCTGGGCCCTGGTGGCCGATCATCTCCCGCGCTGGCAAGGCGAGCGGCGTTGGCTCAAAACGCATGGCCTCGGCTTGTTGAAGCGGTTTCCCTAGAGTCCTTCTCGTCTATCTCGCGGCCGCCGCTGCGAAACTTTTACGCCGTTTTTATACCGACACGGGTAGTCTTGCCATGTCTTGAAAACCCGGCGTTCCCGACCGAAATCGTGCGTTTTCAGGCGGCTTTCCGTGTGGGTGGTTTCCCACTCAACGTCGGCTTCGTCGGGGACGGTGAATCGGAGGATGCCATCGTGAGCTGGATCGATCTCGTCAGTGCAGGCCTGGCCCTGGTGGTTTTCGTCTACCTGGTCGTCGCCCTGTTTTATCCGGAGAAGTACTAATGTCCGGCAACGCCTTCCTGCAAATAGCGCTTTATGTCCTCGTCCTGTTGGGGCTGGCCCAGCCATTGGGATGGTATATGGCGCGGGTCTATCAGGACGAGCCGGTTGGTTTGAACCGCTGGTTTGCGCCGGCGGAAAGGCTGATTTACCGTTTGAGCGGCATCGATCCCGGCCAGGAGATGGCCTGGAAGGCTTATGCCGCCGCGATGCTGTTGTTTAATCTGCTGGGCGTGCTGGCCGTCTTCGTCCTTCAACGCCTGCAGGCCTACCTGCCGCTGAATCCGCAGCATCTGGCCAATGTCGACCCCGACTCCGCATTCAACACGGCGGTCAGCTTCGCCACCAATACCAACTGGCAGGCTTATGGCGGCGAGACGACCATGAGCTATCTGACCCAGATGCTGGGCCTGACGGTGCAGAACTTCCTGTCGGCGGCGACCGGCATGGCGGTGCTGGTCGCATTGATACGCGGATTTGCCCGGCGCAACGCGGAAACCGTCGGCAATTTCTGGGCGGATGCGACGCGCAGCGTCTTATACATCCTGCTGCCTTTGTCCTTGCTGCTCGCCTTGGCCCTGGTGGGGCAGGGCGTGGTACAGACCTTCAAGCCCTACCAGAACGTGCAATTGACTGAATCCATAGGCTACGAACAGCCCGAGCCGGGCGAGGGCGGCCAAGCGCTCAAGGATGCTACGGGCAAGCCGGTCATGGAAAAGGTCGAGGCAAAGGAGCAGACCATCGCGGTCGGCCCGGCCGCCTCCCAGGTCGCCATCAAGCAGTTGGGCACCAATGGCGGCGGCTTCTTCAACGTGAATTCCGCCCATCCGCTGGAAAATCCGACCCCGCTATCCAACTTCCTGGAAATGCTCGCGATCCTGCTGATTCCGGCGGCTCTTTGCCACAGCTTCGGGGTCATGGTGGGCGATACCCGCCAGGGTTGGGCGATCCTGGCCGCGATGAGCTTGGTGTTCGTCGTGCTGGTATTCGTGACGGTGTCGGCCGAACAGGGCGGCAATCCGACTCTGAGCGCCTTGGGGGTGGATCAGGTGGCCTCCGCCGTACAGGCCGGCGGCAACATGGAAGGCAAGGAAACCCGTTTTGGCATCGTCAACTCCGCACTGTGGGCGGTTGCCACCACGGCGGCGTCCAACGGTTCCGTGAACGCCATGCACGATTCCTTCACGCCCATCGGCGGCATGATGCCCATGTGGCTGATGCAGCTGGGCGAAGTGATCTACGGCGGCGTCGGCTCGGGACTCTACGGCATGATCGTGTTCGCCCTGGTCGCGGTTTTCGTCGCCGGCCTGATGATAGGCCGCACCCCGGAATACCTGGGCAAGAAGATCGAGGCCTATGAAATGAAGATGGCCGCGGTCGTGATCCTCATACCCCCCTTGCTGGTTTTGGGCGGGACCGCAATCGCGTTGATGTCGGACGCCGGCAGGGCATCGATTTTCAATTCCGGCGCGCATGGCTACAGCGAGGTGCTGTACGCCTTTTCCTCGGCGGGCAATAACAACGGCAGCGCATTCGGCGGGCTCGCGGCCGACACGCCTTTCTACAATCGTGTGCTCGGCATCGTCATGCTGATTGCCCGTTACGGCGTGGCCGTGCCGGTGCTGGCCATCGCGGGCTCCCTCGCCGCCAAGAAAACCGTGCCGGTCGGTCCGGGAACGCTGCCGACGCATACGCTCTTGTTCGTAGGTCTGCTGTTGGCCGTGGTGCTCCTGGTCGGCGCGCTGACCTTCGTTCCGGCGCTGGCCTTGGGGCCGGTGGTGGAGCATCTGCAAATGGTGGCCAAACCCTAGGATGGCTGAGACGCTTTTTTGAGCTAAGGATCATTTTGGATGCGTTCCGTACCCTCCCACGAGCCTCTTCGAGAATACGCATGAGCAAAAAATCCACCAAGATTTCTTTGGTCAGCCCCGAGTTGCTTGGGGAGGCCGTCATCGCATCGTTCCGCAAGCTGAGTCCCCGACAGCAATGGAAGAATCCGGTGATGTTCGTCGTCTACCTCGGCAGCCTGCTGACCACGCTGTTGTGGCTGCAGGCCCTGGGCGGTCAAGGCGAGGCGCCGGCCGGATTTATTCTGGCAATCACCTCGTGGCTGTGGTTCACCGTGTTGTTCGCCAATTTCGCCGAAGCGGTGGCGGAGGGACGGAGCAAGGCGCAGGCGGCATTTCTGCGCAGCGCCAAGCGCGATATCGCGGCAAAAAAACTGGATGAACCGCGTTACGGCTCCAATTACTCCAAGGTCGCCGGTTCCAGCCTCAGGCGGGGTGATGTGGTGCTGATCGAAGCAGGCGACTTCGTGCCCGGCGACGGCGAGGTGATCGAAGGCGTAGCCTCGGTGGACGAAAGTGCCATCACCGGTGAGTCCGCGCCGGTGATACGCGAATCCGGCGGTGATTTCAGTTCGGTGACCGGTGGGACGCGTGTGCTGTCCGACTGGCTGGTGGTGCGCATCACCGTGAATCCCGGCGAGACCTTCCTGGACCGCATGATAGGCATGGTGGAAGGGGCCAAGCGCCAAAAGACGCCCAACGAGATCGCCCTCACCATACTGCTGGTGGCTCTGAGTCTGGTGTTTCTGATGGTCACCGCGACCCTGTTGCCATTTTCGCGCTATGGCGTGGAAATTTCGGGTAGCGGACAGCCGATCACCCTCACCGTGCTGGTGGCGTTATTGGTCTGCCTGATACCCACCACCATAGGCGGTTTGCTTTCGGCCATTGGCGTGGCGGGCATAGGCCGCATGATGCAGAAGAACGTGATCGCCACTTCGGGCCGCGCGGTGGAGGCGGCTGGCGACGTGGATGTTCTGCTGCTGGACAAGACCGGTACCATTACCCTCGGCAACCGCCAGGCTGCGGCTTTCATACCGGTCAAAGGCATTGCGGAAAAGGAACTGGCCGATGCCGCACAACTCGCGTCGCTGGCCGACGAAACGCCGGAAGGCCGCAGCATCGTCGTGCTGGCCAAGCAGAAATACGGCCTGCGGCAGCGCGACGTGAGGGCCATAGGCGCAACCTTCGTGCACTTCAGCGCCCAGACGCGCATGAGCGGTGTCAATCTCCCCTCCGAGAGAGACCGCTCGGCCCCAGGGCCCACGGATTGTAGCCCTGGAACCGAGCGGTTTCTTCCCTCATCCGGCCCTGCGGGCCACCTTCTCCCAGAGGGAGTAGGGGATAAGGAGCGGCCTTCGGTCGCCGGTTCCTGGGTAGGGGAGGGCCGGCAGATACGCAAGGGCGCCACGGACGCCATCCGTGCCTATGTCGAGGATCAGGGCGGCCGGTTTCCGGACGAACTGCGCACCCTGGTCGACGACGTGGCGCGCCGGGGCAGCACCCCTCTGGTCGTCGCAGCGGGACCTCGTGCCTTGGGTGTCATCGAGCTCAAGGATATAGTCAAGGGCGGCATCAAGGAGCGTTTCATCGAACTGCGCCGCATGGGCATCAAGACCATCATGATCACCGGAGACAACCGCCTGACCGCCGCCGCCATCGCCGCCGAAGCCGGGGTCGACGACTTCCTCGCCGAAGCCACGCCGGAAGCCAAGCTGAACTTGATACGCCGGCATCAGGCGGAAGGGCGTCTGGTGGCGATGACCGGCGACGGCACCAACGATGCCCCGGCCCTGGCCCAGGCCGACGTGGCGGTGGCGATGAACAGCGGTACCCAGGCGGCCAAGGAGGCCGGCAACATGGTGGATCTGGACTCCAATCCCACCAAGCTGATCGAGATCGTAGAGACCGGCAAGCAGATGCTGATGACCCGCGGCGCCCTGACCACCTTCAGCATCGCCAACGACGTGGCCAAATATTTCGCCATCATCCCGGCCGCCTTCGCATCCACCTATCCCGAACTGAATGTGCTCAACGTGATGGGTTTGGCCGGCCCCTCCAGCGCGATCCTTTCGGCGGTCATATTCAACGCGCTCATCATCATCGCCCTGATTCCCCTGGCGCTGAAAGGCATACGCTACCGACCGGTGGGCGCCGCCGCGTTGCTGCAGAACAATCTGCTGGTCTACGGCGGGGGCGGCCTGGTCGTGCCTTTCATCGGCATCAAGGCGATCGATATCTTATTGACCGGTTTGGGCTGGGTTTGAATATTCGTCGGGTTACGCGGCGCGATGGCGTCGAGCGGAAAAACAAGCGCGATCTTCTGCGCCGCTGACCCGACCCACATTGTTTGATGGGGTTCGTCATGTTCATGCACTTTAGGCCTGCGATCGTCTTGTTCGTCCTTCTTAGCCTGCTCACCGGTGCGATCTATCCGGCCGCGGTGACCGCTCTGGCGCAGGCTTGGTTTCCCGAACAGGCCAACGGCAGCCTGATTTCCAATAGCCAGAACCAAGTCCTGGGTTCCGCCCTGATAGGCCAGTCTTTCTCCGACCCGAAATATTTCTGGGGCCGGCCTTCCGCCACCACGCCTTACCCCTACAATGCCGCGGCGTCCGGCGGTTCCAACCTGGGACCGACCCATCCGGCGCTGGCTGAGGCGGTCAAGGCCAGGATCGCCGCCTTGCGGGTGGCCGATCCGGACAACCGGGCGCCGCTGCCTGTCGACCTGGTTACCTCTTCAGGCAGCGGGCTGGATCCGCATATCAGCCCGGCGGCGGCCGAATACCAGCTCGGCAGGGTCGCCCGCGCCCGCGGGCAGTCAGTGGAGAAAATCCGCGATTTGGTGCGTCGACATACGGAAAACCGACAAATAGGCCTGTTGGGCGAGCCGCGGGTCCATGTGTTAAGGCTTAACCTGGCCTTGGATGCTGCTCCGCTGTCTGGGTGGCCACGGGCTGACCGGCGTTGAACCGTCTGGCGGCGGGTCCGATCCCGCGCCCCCGGCTTTGCACGCCGTAATTGCGACGGTCCGCCATGGCTGGGCGCGGATGCCGTCATCCCATTTCGAATCGGAGCCGTCCGTAGATGAATGATCAGCGTCCCGATCCCGATGCCCTGCTGGCCAAGGTCGAACGCGAGGAGGCCAGGGCGAGGCGCGGCCGGCTGAAAATCTTCTTCGGCGCGGCGGCGGGCGTGGGCAAGACTTACGCAATGCTGCTGGCGGCGCGGGAGCGGCGGGCCGAGAACATCAACATCGTGGTGGGGCTGGTGGAAACCCATGGCCGCGGGGAGACTGCAGCCCTGCTGGAAGGCCTGGAAGTCTTGCCTCCCCGCAGGGTCGAATACCGGGGTACCGTCCTGCACGAGTTCGATCTGGACGGCGCGCTCAAGCGTAAGCCGGCCATTATCCTGGTCGACGAGTTCGCGCACAGCAACGCCCCGGGTTCCCGGCATCCCAAGCGCTGGCAGGACATCGAGGAACTGCTCGAGGCGGGGATAGACGTCTATACGGCTTTGAACGTCCAGCACCTGGAGAGTCTGAACGACGATGTCGGGCAGATCTCCGGCATCCGGGTGCGCGAGACGGTGCCGGATACCGTGTTCGAGCAGGCCGACGAGATAGAACTGGTCGATCTGCCGCCGGACGAATTGCTGCTTCGCCTCAAGGAAGGCAAGGTTTATCTGCCGCGGCAGGCCCAGGATGCCGTCAGGCATTTCTTCCGCAAAGGTAATCTCATTGCGCTGAGGGAGCTTGCCCTGCGGCAGACTGCCAGCCGGGTCGACGCCCAGATGCTGGATTACCGCGAAGACAACGCCATCCGCGAAGTCTGGCCGGTCAGCGAGCGCATCCTCGTATGCGTAGGCCCGAATGCGCTGGCCGAGCGCCTGGTCCGGGCCGGCAAACGCTTCGCGACGGGCCTGCGGGCTGACTGGATCGTCGTCTACGTGGAGACGCCGGAGCTGGAACGTCTGCCGGCGGCCAGGCGAGACGGGGTGTTGCGCATATTGCGCCTGGCGGAGCAGCTCGGAGCGGAGACGGTGACTCTGAGCGCGCCGGAAATGAGCGAGGCGCTCATAGAGTTCGCGAAGGAAAGAAACGTCACCAAGATCGTGATGGGCAAGCCCTCGCGGCGGGGCTGGCGGCGCTGGCTGATGGGATCGATCGTGGACACGCTGATCAGTCATGCTCACAATATCAACATCTATTTGCTGGGCAGTCCGCAGGGCGAAAACCGTACTGTGGACCGGATAGCGCCTGCTTCCGCCAGAAATTCCTCAGCGGGATTCGGGCACCGGGCGCCGGTCCGAAAAAAGGGTTACTACCGAGGCTACCTCTGGGCCGTGGTCACCACCTTGGCTAGCGCCGCACTGGCTCACCTGATGTTCGGACGTTTCGAGCTGGCCAATCTGGTAATGGTCTTTCTGCTGGGCGTGGTCTTCATCGCGACGCGATACGGGCGGGGGCCTTCCATCCTGGCGTCGGTGCTGGGTGTCGCCATTCTCGATTTCTTTTTCGTCACGCCTTATTTCAGTTTCTCGGTCAGCGGCACCCAGTACCTGCTGACTCTGATCGCGATGCTGATCGTCGCCATCCTGATCAGCCACTTGATGGCCAATGTACGCTCGCAGGCCAAGGTGGCCGCCCACCGCGAACGCCGCGCCACCGTGCTTTACGCCATGAGCAAGGATCTGGCGGCCAGCCAGAGCGAGGATGAGATCGTCCGCACGGCGGTGCGCCATCTGTACACGGAATTCGGGAGCCATAACGTCGTATTGCTGACCGACGAGCACAATCGGGTGGTCTATCCCAAGGACAGGCCCATGGCCCAATCGCTGCGCGGAGCCGATCTCAGCCTAGCGCAGTGGGTGCTGGACCATAACGAAATCGCCGGGCAGGGAACGAACACCTTGCCCGGGGCTGAGTCCGTTTATTTTCCGCTCAGCAACGACGACAAGGTGCTGGGTGTGCTGGCCCTGCTTCCGGTCAATCTGCGCCGGATTTTTCTCCCCGAGCAGCGGCTACTGCTCGACACTTTCCTCCGTCAGATCGCCCAGGCGATCCTGCGCGTGCGTCTGGCGGAGCAGGCCAGGTCGGCGCAGATGCAGATCGAGGCGGAGCGGTTGCGCAATTCGCTGCTCAGTTCCATTTCCCACGATTTGCGTACTCCCCTGGCGAGCATCGTGGGGTCGGCCAGCACCCTGGCCGAAGACGACGGCAGGCTGAAACCCGAGGACAAGATCGAACTGAGCAGCGCCATTTACGACGAGGCCAGGCGCATGTCCAGCCTGGTGAACAACATATTGGACATGGCCAGGCTCGACGCCGGCGTGATTGAGCTGAACCGGCAGTGGCATCCGCTGGAAGAGATCGTCGGGACGGTGCTGACCCGTTTGCAGCAGCCTTTGCAGGGGCGGCCGGTGAAGGTCAAGCTGCCGTCGGGCATACCGATGATCTACGCGGACGCCGTGCTGATCGAGCAGGTGCTGACCAATCTGCTGGAAAATGCGATCCGCTATACGCCGGAGGGCAGTCCTTTGGATATCAGTTCCGAAATCACGCCCTATGCGGTGGAGGTCGCGGTCGCCGACCGCGGGCCGGGGATACCGAAAGGGATGGAAAAGCGCTTGTTCGAAAAGTTTTATCGCAGCCAGCGCGAGGGTGCGCAGAGCGGAGTGGGGCTGGGCCTGGCCATCTGCCGCGCCATCGTCGAGGTGCACGGCGGGACGATAGAAGCGCGCAACCGCTCGACCGGAGGCGCGGTATTTTCATTCGTGCTGCCCCAGGACAAGACGCCGCCGGTCGTCGAGGAGGAATGACCCGTGGCCTCGCCCGCTCCGACCATCGTGGTGATCGAGGACGACCCGCCTATCCGGCGCTTTCTCCGCACCGGCCTGAGCGCCCAGGGGTTCAATGTGTTCGAGGCGGAAACCGGCCGGCAGGGCATCGTCGAGGCCGGAGTGCGCAAACCCGATCTGATCATCCTCGACTTAGGCTTGCCGGATACCGACGGCGTGGAGGTGGTGAAGGCCATACGTGGCTGGTCCGCCATGCCTATCATCGTTCTTTCCGCGCGGAGTTCCGAACAGCACAAGATCGAGGCCCTGGACGCCGGAGCGGACGATTATCTGACCAAGCCCTTCGGTTTGGGCGAATTGCTGGCGAGGATACGGGTCGCCCTGCGGCACGGCGCGAGAGCTGCTGACGATGCGGGCGGCGGGGTATTCGAGGCCGGCAAGCTGCGCGTCGATCTGGTCAATCGCCGGGTTTTCGTCGAAGGTGCCGAGGTCCATCTCACGCCCATCCAGTATCGCCTGCTCGCCCTGCTGGTGAAAAATGCGGGCAAGGTGCTGACTCAGCGTCAGATCCTCAAGGAAGTCTGGGGTCCCGCCTATGCGGAGAACGCGCATTACCTGAGGATTTATATGAGTCAGCTGCGGCAAAAATTGGAGGAGGATCCGGCCAGACCGAGATATTTGCTGACCGAGTTGGGGGTCGGCTATCGCTTCAAACCCTGATTCCGCAGCCGTGTGCGGTCCATCTGCCGGGCGGCGTGGAAGGCAAATTCCGCAAGCATGGACGGTCGGCGAGCGGGCCGTTTCGGACTGTGGCCGGGTCCGAAACGCGCAAGCCCGGACCGGCCGACGACGGCCAAGGCTGTCCCGGGCGGGCCCGCTTCCGTTCGGTCGAGGTGCGAAGGCCGATTCGTGCCGATTGGACTAAATTTGTCTGCAGATTTTTCCCAGGCAGAAACTCGAGAGGTATTGTTATGAATGCGGCATCGCTCGCCGAGCGGGTGGGGTCCTTGTTGTGTCTGCCGGACGCGGTCGTCCAGCTCAACAAGCTGATCGATGATCCCCATGCGCGGAATGTCGATCTGACGGAAATCATCAGTCAGGACCCGGGTCTGAGTGTACGCGTGCTCCGGCTGGTCAACAGCCCACATTTCGCATTTGTCAACCGCGTGGGCTCGCTGTCTCACGCTATCACGGTTTTAGGCAGGCAGGAGCTCAGGAAGCTGGCCATGGCCGCCGGTATGGCGGAAGCCTTTCAGGGAATACCGCGGGAATCGGTGGACATGGATACTTTCTGGTGCAACAGCGTGACTTGCGCGACCCTGGCCGAACTGCTCGCCGGGCGCTGCCGGCAGAGCCGCGAAATCGCCTACCTTTCGGGCCTGTTGCACGGGATAGGCCGCTTGGTCTTCTATACGCTCGCTCCGGACGATTATCGCCGGGTGCTGGCGCTCAGCCCCGATCAGACGGAGCAAAGCCTCATTGCCGCCGAGCGCGAGGTGTTCGGTTTCGATCACGCGGAGCTCGGCGCGGAACTGTGCCGGCTTTGGCACTTACCCCTGCAGTTGCAGCAAACGCTCAGATATCACCTGAATCCGCTGGAAGCGTCCGATGACGACATGCCGGGCGTGGCCATACTCCACGTCGCCGCGGACATGGCTTCGGGGATTGCACCCAGCACCCAGGTTGAACGTTACGCCAAGGATTACGTCCCGGGTTTCGTTCCGGAGGTTTGGCGTGAGCTCGATCAGCCTGAGGAACGCATACCGGAGTTTCTGCAGATCGCCTTGATGCGCGGGTTCGAAACGCTGCAAATCGTCAGCCCCTCCGCGATGATGGTTTATTGACGGCTCCGTGGCCAAGCGCTCGCGCCAAATTCGCCGCGCAAAAAAGCCGCTGTCTCGACGAGCGCAGCGGCTTTTATTCACGTATCGGATTTATCGCTAGCCGTCGCCGCACTGAGTCAGAGCGGCGTTCTCTTCCGCCAGCAGGCGTACCGATTCGCGCGTCAACTCCCTGAGACCCTCACCACCTTCGTCGTAGTGCTTGATGATTTGCTTGCGCATGCGCGGATCCCAGAACTTTTTCAGATGGTCGGCCACGGCGTGCACCGCCGCCTCATGGTCGGGATCGGACTGGAAGAAGTCGCCTATGTTGTTGGCCATTTTGACGAGATTTTCGATGTGCATGTCGTGATGTGTGGTCGATGATGAACAGGGATACGGATAATGTTGCGGTTCAAGTTAAACGCCAGGGATGGGCGTAGACGACATGGCTGTCGTCGCGCGCGAATCCGACCAAGGTCAAACCCGTTTCCTTGGCCAGGCGGATGGCGAGACCGGTGGGGGCGGAAACGGCCGCCATGAGGCCTATGCCGGCCGAGGCGCATTTCTGCACCATCTCGTAGCTCGCCCGGCTGGTGACCAGGACATAGCCTTCTTCCCGCGGGGTCCGGCTCAACATGCCGATCAGCTTGTCGAGCGCGTTGTGGCGGCCCACGTCTTCACGCACACCGGCTATGCCCCGGCCCGGCAAGACCCAGGCGGCGGCATGTACCGCTCCGGTCAGGCGGTTGATTTCCTGTTTGGCGCGCAAATTCTGCAGCGCGCCATGTAGATCCGTCGGGCTCACCCGGATGTCGCTTTTGACCGGGGCGGGACGGCGTATCGCCTGGCGCAGGCTGGTCGTGCCGCATAAGCCGCAGCCGGTGCGCCCGGTCAGATTGCGCTCGCGTCCGGCCAAGGCATCCTGGTTTTGCGTAACCAGCCGTATCCGTACCTCGATGCCTTCCGAGCGGTGATGCACGCGTATGGCTTCGATTTCCGTCAACGAGCCAACGATGCCTTCCGTGAGACTGAAGCCAAGCGCGAAGTCTTCCAGGTCGAGCGGCGTGGCCAGCATGACCACGTGCGGCTGACCGTTGTAGACCAGAACCACCGGGACTTCCTCGGCAACCCAGTCCTGCTTCGCGCCGACGCCGTTTTCGTTCCAGCGCTCGACTTCGACACTACGGTAGCTGGGCCAGGACCAGCCTTGGGGTTCCAACTCCCGGAGATGTTCGGCGAGCGCGGTCTCGGAAAAAGCCGGATCCGTCTTTTCCGCGGCCGCGCTCATGCCATGCCTCAGCCTTCCGCCGCGGTGGCCTGATCCAGCAGGGCCAGCTGCTTTTCGCTGAATGCCTGATATTCCTGCTGCCAGGCCGACGGCGAATTGACCTTGGTCACCTGCACCGCCGTCACCTTGTATTCGGGGCAGTTGGTCGCCCAGTCGGAATTGTCGGTGGTGATGACGTTGGCGCCCGATTCCGGAAAGTGGAAGGTGGTGTACACCACGCCCGGTTGCATGCGCTCGCTGACCGAAGCGCGCAATACCGTCTCGCCGGCCCGGCTCTTGATGCCGACCCAGTCACCGTCGTTGATGCCGCGCAGCTCGGCGTCGTGCGGATGGATTTCCAGCCTGTCCTCGGAGTGCCATTGGCTGTTGGGCGTGCGCCGGGTCTGGGCGCCGACGTTGTACTGCGACAGGATGCGGCCGGTGGTCAGGATGAAGGGGAAGCGGCTGCTGGTGCGTTCCTGGGTCGCCACGTATTCGGTCGGCATGAAGCGGCCCTTGCCGCGCACGAACTGATCGACATGCATGGTCGGCGTGCCGTCCGGTGCCTGCTCGTTGCAGGGCCATTGCACGCTGCCCAGTTCATCCAGTTTCTTGAAGCTGACGCCGTGGAAGGTGGGCACCAGGCGGGCGATCTCGTCCATGATCTCCGACGCATGCGAGTAGTTCATCGGATAGCCCAGCGCGTTGGACAGCAACTGGGTGACCTGCCAGTCCTCGTAGCCTGCCAAGGGCGGCATGACTCGGCGTACCGGCGAGATGCGGCGCTCGGCATTGGTGAAGGTGCCGCTCTTTTCCAGGAAGGATGCGCCCGGCAGGAAGACGTGGGCGAACTTCGCGGTTTCGTTCAGGAACAAGTCCTGCACAACCACGCATTCCATGGCTTCCAGCGCGGCGAATACATGCTGGGTGTCCGGATCGGACTGGGCGATGTCTTCGCCTTCGCAGTAGAGGCCCTTGAAGGAACCGTCCAGCGCGGCGGAGAACATGTTGGGGATGCGCAGGCCCGGTTCGGATTCCAGCGTGGCGCCCCAGGCGGATTCGAAGAGCGAGCGGGTTTCGAAGTCCGAGACGTGGCGGTAGCCCGGCAGTTCGTGCGGGAAGGAGCCCATGTCGCAGGAGCCCTGCACGTTGTTCTGCCCGCGCAGCGGGTTCACGCCCACGCCTTCGCGGCCGATGTTGGCGGTGGCCATGGCCAGGTTGGCGATGCCTATCACCGTGGTCGAACCCTGGCTGTGCTCGGTCACGCCCAAACCGTAGTAGATGGCCGCATTGCCGCCGGTGGCGTAGAGGCGCGCGGCTGCGCGCACGTCGGCCGCCGGTACGCCGGTGACGGATTCGGTCGCCTCGGGCGAGTTGCGCTCCTGGGCGACGAAATCGCGCCATTTCTTGAAGGACTCGACGTCGCAGCGCGCGTTGACGAAGTCTTCCTGCACCAGGCCTTCGGTGACGATGACATGGCCGATCGCGTTGATCAGGGCGACATTGGTGCCCGGCTTGAGCTTCAGGTGCTGCTCGGCCTGGATGTGCGGCGACTTGACCAGGTCGATGGCGCGCGGATCGGCGACGATCAGCTTGGCGCCCTGGCGCAGGCGCTTTTTCATCAGCGAGCCGAAGACCGGGTGGCCGTCGGTCGGATTGGCGCCGATCACCAGGATGACGTCGGATTTCAGGACGGAGTCGAAGGTCTGGGTGCCGGCGGATTCGCCCAGGGTCTGCTTGAGGCCGTAACCGGTGGGCGAATGACAGACGCGGGCGCAGGTGTCGACGTTGTTGTTGCCGAAGGCCGCGCGGACCAGTTTCTGGACCAGGTAGCCTTCTTCGTTGGTGCAGCGGCTGGAGACCAGGCCGCCCACGGCGTGGCGGCCGTATTTACCCTGGATGCGCTTGAATTCGGAGGCCGCATAGCCGATGGCTTCTTCCCAGCTTACCTTCTGCCACGGGTCGTGGATGGACTTGCGTATCATCGGGGAGGTGATGCGGTCCGGATGGGTCGCATAGCCGAAGGCGAAACGGCCCTTGACGCAGGAATGACCGTGGTTGGCCTGGCCGTTCTTATCCGGCACCATGCGCACGATTTCGGCGCCTTTCATCTCCGCCTTGAAGGAACAGCCGACGCCGCAGTAGGCGCAGGTAGTAGTGATGCTGTGGTCGGCTTGACCCTTTTCGATGACCGATTTTTCCATCAGCGTGGCGGTCGGGCAGGCCTGCACACAGGCGCCGCAGGACACGCATTCGGATTCCATGAAGGGTTCCAACTGGCCGGGCGAGACCTTGGATTCGAAGCCGCGGCCGTCCAGGGTCAGGGCGAAGGTGCCCTGGGTCTGTTCGCAAGCGCGCACGCAACGCGAGCAGACGATGCACTTGCTGGGATCGAAGCTGAAATAGGGGTTGCTGTGGTCTTTCTCGGACTTGAGGTGGTTCTTGCCCTCGTAGCCGTAGCGCACTTCGCGCAGGCCCACCGCGCCGGCCATGTCCTGCAGTTCGCAGTTGCCGTTGGCGGAACAGGTCAAACAGTCCAGCGGATGATCGGAGATGTACAGCTCCATCACGCCGCGGCGTATCTGCGCCAGCTTGTCGTTCTGGGTCTCGACCTTCATGCCCTCGTAGACGGGGGTGGTGCAGGAGGCGGGATAGCCACGCCCGCCCTGCACCTGCACCACGCACAAACGGCAGGAGCCGAAGGGCTCCAGGCTGTCGGTGGCGCAGAGTTTGGGTATCTCTATGCCTATGCTGGAGGCCGCGCGCATCACCGAAGTGCCTTCCGGCACGGTGACATCGAAGCCGTCGATTTGCAGCGTGACCTTCTTTTCGGAAGCGCTGGCCGGGGTGCCGTAATCTTTATCGCGTAGTGACATGAGAGTTACCTCGTTGATTCCGCAGGGGTGGAGTCTACCGCCCGAGTTCGAGGGGGCGTTCCCCGCCCCTAAATATCAAGCAGCCTGTTCTGTCTTGGCCGCGCCGAAGTCTTCCGGAAAATGGTTGAGCGCGCTAAGCACCGGGTAAGGTGTCATGCCGCCCAGGGCGCAGAGCGAGCCGTTCAGCATGGTGTCGCTCAGATCGCGCAGCAAGGCCAGCTGGGCGACGCGCTGCTCGTCGCCGATGATCTTGTCCAGTACCTCCACGCCGCGGGTCGAACCGATGCGGCAGGGGGTGCACTTGCCGCAGGATTCCTCGGCGCAGAATTCCATGGCATAGCGGGCCATATGGGCCATGTCCACGGTGTCGTCGAACACCACGATGCCACCGTGCCCGAGTACCGCCCACAGTGCGGCGAAGGCTTCGTAGTCCAGCGGCGTGTCGAATTGCGATTCCGGCATGAAGGCGCCCAGCGGACCGCCGACCTGCACCGCGCGGATCGGTCGACCCGTCGCCGAGCCGCCGCCGTAGTCGTACAGAATCTCGCGCAGGGTGACGCCGAAGGCTTTTTCGATCAGACCCGGACGCTTGATGTTGCCGGCCAGCTGGATGGGCAGGGTGCCGCGCGAACGGCCCATGCCGAAATCGCGGTAATAGTCGCCGCCCTTGTCCAGGATGATGGGCACGGAAGCCAGGGAGATGACGTTGTTGATCACCGTCGGCTTGCCGAACAGGCCTTCGATGGCCGGCAGCGGCGGCTTGAAGCGGACCAGCCCGCGCTTGCCTTCCAGGCTTTCCAGCAGGGCGGTTTCCTCGCCGCAGACATAGGCGCCGGCGCCGAGGCGGACTTCCAGGTCGAAGGCCTTGCCGCTGCCCAGGATGCTCTTGCCCAGGTAGCCGGCCTTGTAGGCGGCGGCGATGGCGGCGTTCAGGTTCTTGTAGGCGTGCGGATATTCGACGCGCAGATAGATGTAGCCCTGCGTCGCACCCACGGCCAGGCCGGCGATGGTCATGCCCTCGATCAGCACGAAGGGGTCGCCTTCCATGATCATGCGGTCGGAGAATGTGCCGGAGTCGCCTTCGTCGGCGTTGCAGACGATGTATTTCTGGTCCGCCGGCGCGTTCAGCACCGTGTTCCACTTGATGCCGGTGGGGAAGGCGGCGCCGCCGCGTCCGCGCAGGCCGGAATCGGTCACCTGCTTGACGATGTCGGCGGGCGCCAGCTTCAGGGCGTTCTTCAGGCCGCGATAGCCTTCGTGAGTCAGATAATCGTCCAGGCTGACGGGGTCGGTGATGCCCACGCGCGCATTGGTCAGGCGTTCCTGGTTCTTCAGATAGGGGATTTCCTCGGTCGGCCCGAGCGACAGGGCGTGTTGGCCACCCTTGAGGAAGTCGGCGTCGAACAGCGCGGGCACGTCCTTGGCCTGGACCGGACCGTAAGCAATGCGTCCCTTGGACGTTTCCACTTCGACCAGGGGCTCCAGCCAGAACAGGCCGCGCGAGCCGTTACGCACCAGATTGATCGCTACGCCGCGCGTCTCGGCTTCGGCAGCGATGGCCTTGGCGACTTTTTCCGCTCCCAGCGACAGAGCGCTGGAGTCTATGGGTACATAAACCGTGATGCTCATGCCTGCCCCCGGGCTTCTTCCAGAATTTCATCGAAACGCTGCGGCGTGACCCGCCCGTAGATTTCGCCGTCCACCGTGAGGGCCGGCGAGCAGGCGCAATTGCCCAGGCAGTAGACCGGTTCCAGGCTGAACTGGCCGTCGGCCGTGGTTTCATGGAAACCGACGCCGAGCTTTTCCTTGACGTATTTCTCCAGGCTGGCGCTGCCCATGGACTGGCAGGACTCGGCGCGGCACAGATGAAGCGTGTGTTTGCCCGGCGGAGTATCGCGGAAATAGTGATAGAAGGTGATGACGCCATGAACCTCGGCGCGGGACAGATTCAGCGCGCTGGCGATCAGGGGCACGCTGTCGGGTGGAATGTAGCCCAGGCTGTCCTGGATGCCGTGCAGGATCGGCAGCAAGGCGCCGGGTTGGTCTTGGAGCTCCGCAATCACCCGGGTGACTGCGCTCTTGTCCCATACATGCTGAGTCATCGCGTTCTCATCGATAATACGTCTGTAATAATCCGCCAGCCTAAGACAGGCGAGGCGCGAATTGTATGCATAAAAGCATAAAAATTGGAAAATAAAAACGACGGACTTTCTAGTGGCTTTCCCTGTGGCACATAAGGCCTGTCGCCCGGTCTACGTGGCTTTCGGCGGCTCGTCGTCAGCGCTTGGCCGCCAGGGCAAACATTACATTTCCTATTAGGAGCCGATCTTCGCAAGGCGGGGATGGTGTGATACGGTAGGCCGGTTACCCTGCCGTTTTCCTCGTCCCCGATGTGGATACAAAAACAGCTCGTCCTCAAGGCCCGGTCGCGCGGCTTTCATCTGGTCACCGCCGAAATTCTCGGGGCTTTGCCGGAACTGCGGCAGATTCGGGTCGGCTTGGCCCATTTCTTCATCCAGCACACCTCCGCCTCCCTGGCCATCAACGAAAACGCCGATCCCAGCGTACGGGCCGATCTGGAATCCCATTTCGACAGGCTGGCTCCGGAAGGCGCGGCGCATTACACCCATACCCTGGAAGGCGACGACGACATGCCGGCACATATCAAGGCTTGCGTCCTCGGATCGAGCGTCACCGTGCCGATAGGCCAGGGCCGGCTGCTTTTGGGAACCTGGCAGGGCATCTATCTGGGCGAGCATCGCGATAGGGGCGGCGCCCGCTCCCTGGTCGCCACCCTGCAGGGTGAAACCGAATAACTTTTCTCCAAGAGTCACGATCATGAAAAAAATCTTGTCCGCGCCGATCCTGTTCACTTTCCTCTCTCCCGCCTGGGCCGGAAGCGTCTGGGACCAGCCCACCGAAGCTTTGGCCAAGCCGGTCGAGATGACCGTTTACCGCAGCCCCACCTGCGGATGCTGCGGCCAGTGGATAGAGCACATGAAGAAACAGGGCTTCGTCATCAAGGACATCAAGCGCGAGGACATGGACGCCTTGAAAAAGCAGCTGGGTATACCCTCGGAACTACAGTCCTGCCATACCGCCAAGGTCGGCGACTATGTGATCGAGGGCCACGTGCCAGCGGCGGACGTGAAGAAGCTGTTGAAAGAGAAGTCCGCCCTGGCCGGCCTGACCGTGCCCGGCATGGTGGCCGGATCACCGGGCATGGAAGTGGGCGGGAACAAACAGGCTTTCGAGGTCGTCGGCTTCGACAAGACAGGCAAGGCCGCGCCGGTCAAGACCTACGACCGCTACTGAGCCCGCTCAGCCGAAGCGGTAGTGCTTGTTGATCCGGTGACGGTTCTCCCAGGTCAGCGTATTCCGCCGCACGAAAGGTTAACATTCGGTGGAATACGCTTCGCTATTCCACCCTTGAATTTTGAGATCATGAGCAGGAGCTTAACGAACCCGAATTTTCCCTTTCCGGCGCGGCGGAGGCGGGGAGGGTGAGCAGGCATGAGCACATTTTTGTCGACGGGCCGGACGGCAGGCTCGAGGTTTTTGTCGAACCTCAGGAGTTGCACCAGGGCATCGCCCTGATTTCCCATCCTCATCCGCTCTTCGGCGGCACCGCCGACAACAAGGTGGTGACTACCCTGGCCCGCGCCTTCCGCGATTTGGGCTGCGTGACGCTGCGGCCCAGCTTTCGGGGCGTCGGCGGTTCCGAAGGCGCTCATGATCACGGCGGCAAGGAGACCCGTGATCAGCAGCACCTACTGGATTGGGCTCACGGACGTTACGGTCTGGAACTACCGGTCTACCTCGCCGGCTTTTCCTTCGGGGCCTACGTCACCACGCTGCTCGCCAGGCGTTTGGCCGATGAGGGCAGGCCCGCTCGGCGCCTGGTGCTCGTGGGCACCGTTGCCGGTTTCATCGAGGGAGCGCGGCACTACGAAACTCCCGAGGTGGCGCGCGACACCCTGGTGATACACGGCGAGCGCGACGACATAGTGCCGCTGGCCAATGTTTTGGCGTGGGCCGAGCCCCAGGAGTTGCCGGTGACCGTGATTCCCGGCGCGGACCATTTTTTCCACCGCAAACTGCCCATCATCCGCGACCTTGTCACGCGCGGCATCGCCGGCACAGCCAATGTGAGATGAGGTCTCAGGCTTCCAGCGTGTCCGTTCCCTTGCGGCGGCCGAAGCGCTTGCCGAACAGGCCCAGCAGGGCGATGACGGAAACGGCGGCGATCTTGCCGAACTTGGCCAGATAAATCGCGGCCAGGGCGAACAAGCCCAGCTTCTTGGCGGCGATGCCGCCCACCAGCGCGGCCAGGCCGTATTCGGCGACATGGTCGCTGCCGGCATCGAAATCCTGGTAACGCTTGCCGTCGTGGTAATCGAGGGAGGCCAGCAGGGTTTGCGCGACGGGTTTGCGGCTTTCCAGTTCGTCCAGACCGGTCACCAGGTTGAGGCTGATGTAGCCTTCGCGGCCCAGGGCGTAAGTGTTGTAGTTCACGCTCTGCAGTTCCCCTTCCCCCGCGTTTTTTCCCCGCACGGCGAGAGACCAGACCAGCCGGTGCTCGTCCGGATCGTAAGCGGGCGCTTGCACCCAGCCCACCACCTCCAGTTGTCCCAGACCGCGTTCGGCGCGCACCTGGTTGATTTCGTCGGCGCTGCGTTTCAGGGTGTCGAGCAACTCGTCGAGATCCCAGGCTTTCGCGTCGTCGTCCTTGATGTAGCCGGATTTTTCGAAGCTGGCGGCGACCATCCAGCCCTTTTGTTCTCCGTCCGGCAGGATCAGCCCGAGAAAGCTGTCGCCCCCCGGATTGCCCATGGCTTCCATGAGGCGTCGGGCCTGGCTGGTGGGGACGAAGGCATAGCCTGCCGGCAGGCTGAGGATGGCCTGGTCGGCCAGCTCGATCTCGCTCGGCCCGTGGACGGTGGCGTCCTTCACCGCTTGCAGGCTGGCTTGAAGCTCCGTTCGTGGCCCGGAGTTTTCGTTTTCCGCCCACGCGGTCTGAACCAGGATGGACAGGCAGAACAGCGCAAGCAGGCGCCAGGGATGCAGTGTGGAGAAATACATGGGATATCGCATGAGGGAAGTTCTTGAAATAGTGAGGTCCGCGCCGGGCGCGGGCGCTTGCGGACTAGGGTAACAGGATCTCGGACCGTTCGGAGACTCGCGCGGCCTCTTGGGGGCCGCAAGCCTTCCGTTTTCCGTACTTCCCTGGCGGGTAGGTTTAGGCCGCGGTCGCCAGTTGGCGTAAAATCGCGTGCCTATCCGCCCCTGTTGCTTGAGGAGTATTCACCATGCGTTTTCCCGTCACCCTTCTACTCGCCGGCCTGGTGCTGGCAGGTTGCAAGTCCGATCCGCCTCAGGAAGAGCCGGTGTCGGATACCTTGGCCGGCAAGGGCGAATGGCAGGCTTCCACCCTGCCGCCCGAGACCATCGCCAAGATCAATGCCGTCAATCTGGATTACCAGAAATGTCTGGATGCCCAACTCGGCGCCCTGGCCGACCGGGAAGGCGATCCGCGCGCCATCGGCGATCTGGTGTTGCGTAATTGCGAAGACAAGCTGACGCCGATCAAGACCGCGCTGGATGCGCATGGAGTTCCCGGCCAGATCGGCGAGCGTTATCTGCGCAAGAACCGCAGCCAGGGCGCGCAACGGGTGATGCGCACCGTTCAGTTCGTCCAGGCTCAGCGCGCCGCGGAGCAGGAAGAAGCCCAACAGGCGTCCTCCTCTGCGCAGGGCAAGAAGAAATAAAGCCGGGGGCGACGCCCCTCAACCCAGCCGAGTACACCCATGAAATTCGATCTGAGCATCATCCCGACGACTTATGACACGGTCCACGCCGCCTTGATCGCCACGGTGGCCGGTTTGTTCTTCCTGCAGTTTTTGTTCTTGCTGGTGGCCTGGCTGGCCCTGCGCAAGAAGTGCAAGCCGGCCGAGGCCCGCCTGGAACCCGCTCCTGCCAGGCCGGCCGCCGCGGAAGCGCCGGCCCCGGTCGTCAAGACCGAGGTCAGGACCGAAACAGTCGTCGTCAAGGAGGCCACGCCGGATGCGGCGCTGCAATTGCTGGGCTTGTTGCAGAAGGAAGCGCGCTTCGTCGATTTCATCCAGGAAAACATCGGCAGCTATTCCGACGCCGAGATCGGCGCGGCGGCCCGCGTGGTGCACGAGGGTTGCAGCAAGGTATTCAAGCAGCATTTCGAGCTGGAGACGGTACGGTCCGAAACCGAGGGCAATCGCATCACCCTGCCCAAGGGCTTCGACGCCTCGGCCGTCCGCCTGAGCGGCAACATCGTCGGCGAGGCGCCGTTCACCGGCACCCTGGTCCATCGCGGCTGGAAGGTGAAAAACATCACCCTGCCCAAGATCACCGAAGGGCATGACGTGAGGATCGTCGCCGCGGCGGAGGTGGAACTGTGAGCGAGCCCCGTTATTCGGTCGGCATCGACCTGGGCACCACCAACAGCGTCATTTCCTATCTGGAACTGAGCCAGGCGGACGGCGAACATGCGCCGCTGGAAGTGGTCGCCATCCCCCAGTTGGTCAGCCCCGGTGCGGTGGGCGACAAGAAACAACTGCCGTCCTTTTTATATCAGGCGCATGAGGCCGAACTGGCGCCGGGCGATGTGGCCTTGCCCTGGGACGAACATCCGGAGGCCATCGTCGGCGAGCTCGCCCGCCAGTTGGGCGGCAAGACGCCCATCCGGCTGGTCGCGAGCGCCAAGAGCTGGTTGTGCCACAGCGGGGTCGATTGCCGCGCCGCCATCCTGCCCATCCAGGCGCCGGAAGAGGTACAGCGGGTTTCGCCCCTGCAGGCTTCCATCCATTACCTGCGCCATCTGCGCGACGCCTGGAATGCTCAATACCCCGATGCGCCGCTGAGCGAGCAGGAATTGGTCATCACCGTGCCGGCTTCGTTCGACCCGGCCGCGCGCGAGCTGACCGTAGAGGCGGCCCACGCCGTCGGGTTGCGCCAGGCCATATTGCTGGAAGAGCCGCAATCGGCGCTGTACAGCTGGATACAGAGCAGCGGCGGCGCCTGGCGCGAGCAGGTCAAGACGGGCGACATCATCCTGGTCGTGGATGTCGGCGGCGGGACCGCCGACCTTTCCCTGATCGCCGTGACCGAGGACGAAGGCAATCTGGTGCTCAACCGCATCGCCATTGGCGACCACATCCTGCTCGGCGGCGACAACATGGATCTAGCGCTCGCCTACGTGCTCAAGCTGAAACTGGAAAAGGAAGGCAAACGCCTGGAGCCCTGGCAGATCCAGGCGCTCACCCACAGTTGCCGCGATGCCAAGGAAACCCTGCTGGCCGATCCGAACGTCGCGGAGATTCCTGTTGTGGTGCCTAGCCGCGGCTCCTCGTTGATCGGTGGCACCCTCAGGACTTCGCTGACCCGCGAGGAAGTTTCCCGCACCCTGGTGGAAGGATTCTTTCCCAGGGTCACTGTCACCGACAAACCGGCGGTGCAGGCGCGCACCGGTCTGACCACGCTGGGTCTGCCGTACGCCAAGGACGCCCGCATCACCGTTCATCTGGCCGGCTTTCTCAGCCGACAGCTCAACGCGACCAGCGAACTCGGCGGATTCGCCCAGCCCGAGGGCGCGCGCTTCATCCATCCCACGGCGCTGTTGCTCAACGGCGGCGTGTTCAAATCCGAGCCCCTGAGCCGGCGCTTGCTGGACGTGCTCAACGACTGGTTGCAATCGGACGGCGCACCCGCGGCGCGCCTGCTGGCCGGCGCCGATCTGGATCTCGCGGTCGCGCGCGGCGCGGCCTATTACGGCTACGTCCGCCAGGGCAAGGGCGTGCGCATCCGCGGCGGCACGGCGGCGGCCTATTACGTCGGCGTGGAAAGCGCCGTGCCGGCCGTGCCCGGTTTCCCGCCTCCGCTGGAAGCCTTGTGCATCGCGCCTTTCGGCATGGAGGAAGGTACCCGCGCCGAACTACCGCACGACGAATTCGGCCTGGTGGTTGGCGAACCGGTGCGCTTCCGCTTCTTCGGATCCACCCTGCGTCGCGACGATCAGGTCGGCGCGCGCCTGGACTACTGGAGCGAAGGCGAGCTGGAAGAACTGGACGAGATCGAAGTGACGCTCTCGGCCGACCGGCGCCAGATCGGCGAAGTGGTGCCGGTGCATCTCGCCGCCCAGGTCAGCGAGGTCGGCACCTTGCAACTGGAAGCCGTCGCAAGCGGTGGCGAGCGCTGGAAAGTGGAATTCGACGTGAGGGCGGGAGAAGACGCTCCGCGTTCCGCGGAGCCGGCCAATTTCGAGGAAGTGCCGGAGAATCCCGTCGGGCATTTACAGGAGGAAGCATCCTCAGCGGGCGAAGAGGAAGAAGGGAAGAAATCGTTCTGGCCGTTCAACAAATGAACCGACCGGACGCGTCTGCGGGTCCGGGCTACGAGAGCGTGTTGATACGATCTTACGAGTCCGCGGACGAGTCTGCGGTCATCGAACTCTGGCGGCGATGCGAGCTCATCCGCCCGTGGAACGATCCGCACAAGGACATACGGCGCAAGCTCACTACCCAGGCCGAGCTGTTTCTCGTCGGAGTACTGTACGGGGAGATCGTCGGCACGGCCATGGCGGGCTACGACGGCCATCGGGGCTGGGTCAACTACCTCGCCGTCGATCCGGAGCATAGACGCGCGGGCATAGGCCGGCGGCTCATGCGGCGTGCCGAAGAGAATTTGACGGAACTCGGATGCCCCAAGCTGAATCTCCAGGTCCGCACCGGCAACCATGAGGTCCTCGAGTTCTACCGTCGGCTCGGTTACCGGGTCGACGAAGTCGTGAGTCTGGGGAAACGCCTCATTTCCGATACGCCCGAGGTCTGAGGGTCAATCCGGGTGCGTCACTGTGGCTAGCCAGTGTTATTCGGGCCGGTGAACGCGTCACTTGTGCGACGGTTTGTTTATTAACCTGGCCCACATGTCATGGTGGGAGCGGGTTACAGGCCGCGATCTTCGCGGGCTAAAGCCCGCTCCCACAGAACTGGCCAGGGAAATTTCAGGCGACCTTAATAGCGATAGCACAAGAATTGGCGGCGGTATCCGGCTAAAGCGCCCGGCGTCTTCGCCAGTACCGATAAGCCATCCATCCCACCGGCGCCAATAAGGCGATCGCCAACAGGGCCGTCGGTACCAGGTGGCCGAGGGTCCGGCCGGGATCGCTGCCGACGCACAAGGGGATGCTCAGCCTGTCCTCGTCGCTGAGAGCCTCTGCGCCGCCGCGGGTAAAGACGACGGCATAGCGGCCCTTGCGGTCGAGGTCGACCTGCAATTCGACAACGCCTTTGGCATAGCGTTGCGGGGGGACATCCAGCAGGACGCGCGGATGGTCGGAGCTGACGCTCTGGCCAGGCTCGCTCTCCACATCTTCCGCGACGACTCTTAGCCCTAAGGGTATGCGCGGCAATTCCGGCCCGACCAAATCCGCGGTGAAGTAGACGGTGCCCGGCTCGGGCAGCTCGTGACAATAGGCGCGGAACACTTCTTGAGTGAGCCGCGTGTCCCGATGGGTTTGGGCGGGCTGTACGCGGACGCTGAAATAGACGGAGAAGAATTCCGTGGCGACCGGACAGCCGATATGGGCGTTGCCGGCTTGCGGCGACGGGTTGTCGTTGTAGCCAGGGCTGGTGCAGCCGGCCGCGACCCAGGCTAAAACCGGGATCGCTAAGCACGATAACGCTCGGGTAAGCCAGTTCACGATATACCCTCGGCCGGACGGAGTGGGGTGAGTCGATGATAAGAGAACGGCTGCCGTTGTTCAAAATCCCGCGCCGACCGTAGGCCGGTTCCAACCGAGCCGGTACGCAGGAGCGGGCTTGAGCCCGCGATGGCCGCAGCCTGAACGTTGCTCCCGAAAAGAGCCCTTAAGCCGGGCCGAGCAATCGTCCGGCTAGTCCCCGGTTTGCAAGCCCGGCAAGTCGATCCGCGCTTCCTGATTTCGCCAGATCACGGCACCGACGTCGTGCCACGGCTGTTCGAGGTTGTTGCCGCGCAGGCCCGCTTCCCAGTCCATCGGCACTTTCACATACTTTTCCTTGACGACGAATTGGGCGTTGTTCAAGTCCAGTCCTTCCTTGGTCCCCCAGAATGCGGTGATCTGCATTAAGGCCTTGTCCAGACGCTTGCGCTTGATGTGGGGGGTGACGGCGATGTTGGCCCACCAGCATTGGATGCGGCCCCAGTTGGGCGCGACGATGCGGCCTTGTTCGTTGACGAAGGGCAACCAGCGTTCCACGCCCTCTTTATCCTTCCAGGTGAGCCCCAAGATGCGCGTATAGCCGACGAAGTGATCGTGCATGTACAGCGCGTGCGGGGTTATCCCCAAGAAGGTGTGCGAGAGGAACAGGACGGCGTTGCTCACCCCTTCCAACGCCAGGCCGGCTTCCGTGCGCGCGTGGCCTTCGTTGAGCCGGTAGAACACGCCGAATTGCAGGGTGCTGTTGAGCTGCAACAGGCCGATCAGCACCAGGCACTTGGCCAGGCGCGTGGCCCGGCGGCGCGGCGTGCCCGTGTAATGAGCGGCGAGTCGTGCCCAGGGATCGGCTTCCGGGTCTAAAGCCGGCGCGGCACAGCTCTCGTCGCAACTCAGCCGGGCGCGCGTGTCGGCGATGCGGCGGTAGCTCGCCTTGGCCAAATGGTAGAGGCCCGGCAGGCGGATGATCCAGGCCAGCGGAGCCGGATAGACCATCGCGGTCAGGATGCGCAGATAGGTGTCGACGCCGGAGTGAAGTTGGCCGCGGCGGTCGAGCGCGTAAAGGTCCGTCAGCAAGGTGCTTTCGGGGATGGCCGCCAGCGCCGGGTAGTTCGCTGCATGGGTCTGCAAGTCCTTGAAGGCTACGGCCCGGAAGATGTCGAAGTGCGACAGCACGATCACGGTGCGATTGCACAAGGGGCAGAGGCCGTCGTAGAACACCGTCAGCACAGGTTCCCGTCTCTGCAGCCAGCCGCCCAGCGTGCGCCACCAGGAAAATGGCACGAGCAGGGCGTAGGGCGCCAGCATGCCGAAGCCGAACTGGTAGATGTTGAGCGAGACGATGATGCCGGTGTGAAAGCTCGCGCCGATCAGCAGAAGCGGCACCCGCGCCCAGCGGAACCACATCAGCGGCAGGAACAGGAACTGGAAGACGATGAGGGTGTAGCCGATGAGCCGCTCGGCCCATTCGTTGTCGAGCAGCCAGCTCATGTCCAGGCCGGACATGTAGTAAGGGTGGGTGGGCGGCAGCCAGGAGCCCATGCCGTTGCGCCAGAATTCCGCCGAAAGCTTGTGGATGCCGGCATCGAGATAAAGCAGGCCCAGCACGAAAGCCAGGGGCAGCGTGTAGCACAGCACGGAGACGCTAGCCTTGAGCCCCTCGCCCTCTGGGAGAGGGGTTGGGGTGAGGGTAGCAACGCCTTCGGCCGACGATTGGGGTGTTTCTTCGTTACGGACAATAGCCCTCACCCTGCCCTCTCCAATCGCAAACGGTTGCTGAGTCGCAACCCTTCCCAGAGGGCGAGGGTATTCGTAGCGCCGGCCCGGGTAGGCGTATTTGAGCTTGCGGCGCAGATTGTCCAGCGACAGCGCACGGTCGGACGGCAGGAAAAGCATCAGGAAGCTGATGCCTATCATCATCTGGTCGAAGCCGCCGTCGAAGTCCAGCCACATCGGGGTGAAACCGACGAATACCAGCCACAGCAGGTAATTGGCGATGGCCGCAGCCCGTGTGTGATAGCCGAGGATGATGCCCGTCAGCACGACGGCCCAGATTGCCAGGAACAGATCGACCACCGGCGAGGCCGGCTCCAGGAAGGGGACGCGGTCGAAGATCAGGTGGCGGAAATAGGCCAGGAACAGGATTTCCGCCAGCGCGACCAGGCCGAAGAGTATGCGGAAAACGGCCAGTCCCGTGGCGGGGACCTGTTTGGCCAGGCCGCGTTCCAGCCAGGCTCTGAGCGTAGGTATCATGCGGGAACCCCTAGTGGGTCGAGGGGGCGGGCGCTGCCGGAATCGGGACGATGGGGCAGCCGAGCCGGCGATGTTGGTGGGAGCGGGCTTCAGCCCGCGATCGTCGCGAGCTGAAACCGGTCCGTAGCGGATTGATCCTTACTGGATCTTTTTCAGCGCCTTGCCTTCGCTGCCGAAGCGGCAGAAGCCGCCGGAGAAATAGCGGGCGCAATCCTGGGATTCCTCGATCCTGGCCTCGTCGCCTTCCAGCTTGATGTTGAGCTGGCAGTAATGGGCCTCGCCCTGGGCTTGCTTTTTCAGGGTCAGCTCGGTATCGCTGACGACCTTGGCTTCACCGGAAATCTGCGCGGAGCAGGGCCGGTCGGTTTCGGCACCGGTGGGGTCGAAATCCACGTCGACCAGCACGTCCACATCGCCCTTCTGCTTGGTGATCTTGAGGTGCTGAACGTGGCCGCCTTCCTTGCGGACATAGTGATCCGCACCGGCGAATACGCTGGTGGAGAACAGCAGGGCCAAGCTGAATATCATCGTCTTCTTCATCGGATTACCTTTTCTTCTATGTAGGTCGGGTTAGCGTAACCCGACGGTTCTCAGTCGCGCAGCAGCTCGTTGATGCCGACCTTGCCGCGGGTTTTTTCGTCTACCTGCTTGATGATGACCGCGCAGTACAGGCTGTGGCTGCCGTCCTTGGCCGGCAGGTTGCCGGATACCACCACGGAGCCGGCCGGGATGCGGCCGTAGCTGATTTCGCCGGTCAGGCGATTGTAGATCTTGGTGGACTGTCCGATGTAGACGCCCATGGAAATCACCGAGCCTTCCTCCACGATCACGCCCTCGACCACTTCCGAACGCGCGCCGATGAAGCAATTGTCTTCGATGATGGTGGGGCCGGCTTGCAGGGGTTCCAGCACGCCGCCGATGCCCACGCCGCCGGACAGGTGCACATTCTTGCCGATCTGGGCGCAGGAGCCGACCGTGGCCCAGGTGTCGACCATGGTGCCTTCGTCGACGTAGGCGCCGATGTTGACGTAGGACGGCATCAGAATGGCGTTGCGGCCGATGAAGGCCCCCTTGCGCACGATGGCGTTGGGCACCACGCGGGCGCCGGTGTTGCGGAAGTCTTCCGGCGAGTAGCTGCCGAATTTGGGCTCAACCTTGTCGTAATATTTGGTCGGACCGCCGTCCATCACGCGGTTGTCGTTGATGCGGAAGGACAGCAGCACGGCTTTCTTCAGCCACTGGTTGACCACCCAGCTGCCGTCCACTTTCTCAGCCACGCGGCGTTCGCCCTGGTCCAGCAGGTTCAAGGCCTCGTTCACCGCTTCGCGGATCTCGGCGGGCGTGCTGGTGGGGGAAAGTTCGGCTCGGTTTTCGAAGGCCTGGTTGATGACGTTTTCTAATGACATGCGGTTTCTACTTTCGGGTTGATCCAACAATAAAACTTTTTGGGGGGCGGGCGGTGGGTTACGGCGCACCCGATGCGTTCGTGCAGAAAATCCTCGTTGCGCGCGCCTAACCCAGCCTACGACGATAGAACGAAGGATTTGATGCGCTGCGCCGCTTCCACGCAGTCTTCCAGCGGAGCCACCAGGGCCAGGCGGACGTGTTGTTCGCCGGGATTGATGCCGTGGGCCTCGCGCGATAGGTAGCCGCCCGGCAGCACGGTCAGGTTTTGCCGGGCGTACAAGTCGCGGGCGAAGGTCTCGCCGTCGGTCGGGACTCGCGGCCAGAGGTAGAAACCGGCCGGCGGGATGGCCACGTCCAGCGTGCCGGACAGGATGTCGTGTACGGCGGCGAACTTGCGGCGATAGAGTTCCCGGTTGTGCACCACATGCTCCTCGTCACGCCAGGCCGCCAGGCTGGCATGTTGTATGTGCAATGCAAGGGCGCAGCCGTGGTAGGTGCGGTAGAGCAGGTAGTTCTTCAATACGGCCGCATCGCCGGCCACGAAGCCCGAGCGCAGGCCCGGCGCGTTGGAGCGTTTGGACAGACTGTGGAACACGATGCAGTTCTTGAACGCCGTGTTGCCCATGGCATGAGCCGCCTGCAGCAGTCCGGTCGGCGGGTTGGCCTCGTCGGCATAGATCTCCGAATAACATTCGTCGGAGGCGATGACGAAGTCAAAACGGTCGGCCAAGGCTATCAGCTTCTGCAGGGTGGCGATGGGCAGCACCGCGCCGGTCGGATTGCCCGGTGAGCAGATGTAGAGCAGTTGGCAGCGCGCCCAGACCGATTCGGGCACCGAGTCGAAATCGGGCAGATAGCCGGATTCCCGCGTGGTGTTGAGAAAATAAGGTTCGGCACCGGCCAGCAGGGCGGCGCCTTCGTAGATCTGGTAAAAAGGATTGGGCATCAGCACCAGCGGCTGCTCGGCCGGGTCCACGATGCACTGGGCGAATGAAAACAAGGCCTCGCGCGTGCCGTTGACGGGCAATACCTGGCTTTCCGGGTCGACCGCTCCGGCAGGCAGGCCGAAACGCCGGCTCAGCCATTCGGCGATTGCCAGGCGCAATTCCGGGATACCTTTGGTGGCGGGATAGTTGGCCAGCCCGTGCAGGTGGGCGATCAAAGCCTCGGCAATGAAATGCGGCGTGGCGTGTTGCGGCTCGCCTATGGACAGCGCGATGTGGGCCTTGTCGGCCGGAGCCGGTACCCCTTGTTTCAGACGGGCCAGCTTTTCGAACGGATAGGGCTGCAGTTTCGATAGATGGGGATTCATCGCGGGCGGCTTAGGCGTACGCGCAGCGGGCATCGCCTGGGTGAAAAAGAGACCGCAGTATAGGGGATTACGGGATCGGCTGCCAGATCGATCGGCTAGGGGCAAGTCTCGGAAAATCCGTCGCGGGTGCAGGCGGAATTTCGCCTTTAGGCGGTTGAGGTCGACAGTACCGCGAGGGGGTGTGTAAGATATCCGGTCTTTGACCGTTCCGAAGGCGTTTTCTACAGGCGCCATAAGACCTTACGAACCCGGAAGTCCCGCCTAAACTTTGGGTGCTTCCCGAACGAACGACTTTATACAGGACATATCCATGCAAGTACCACTAGAGATCGCCTTCCGCGGGGTAGAACACTCCGACGCCGTCGAAGCCAAGATCCGCGAGAAAACCGCCAAGCTAGAGCAGTTTTGCGACAACATCATCAGCTGCAAGGTCGCGGTCGAAGCCGACCACCATCACCAGCACCAGGGTAATCTCTACCACGTCCGCATCGATCTGAGCGTACCTAACAAACACATCGTCGTGAGCCGCGATCACCACGACAAGCAGGCGCACGAAGACGTTTATGTCGCCCTGCGCGACGCATTCGATGCCGTCAAGCGCCAGTTGGAAGAACACGTCCGCATCCAGCGCGGAGAGGTCAAGAAACATCAGGCGGCGCAGGCCGGCGACCTGCAATAAACCCGCGCAAGCCGGGGTAGCCTGGCTGCGACAACAGGTCGCAAGGGCTGCGGATATACAGCCCTGAAACGAGTGTGGTATAAAGCCGCCGCCCTTGTCGGGCGCGGCTTACGGCTTGGCCGGGCCGTACCGCGGGAGCGTTTTCGCTGATCATAAATCGTAGGATTTACAACATGGTGAAACAAATTCATTCCCCTGCTTTTTCCCTGCTGAAGTGTGGGCTCCTGGCGGTTTCCCTGGCTGCCTCGGGTTTGATGTTGACCGGTTGCGGCGGTGACGGCACCGGCGGTTCATCCGTTAGCGCCAAGATCGAAGCCAAGATCGGCGGTACGGTCAGCGATAACAAAGGTCCCGTGCACACGGGACGGATCGAGGTGACCGACAAGAACGGGGCGCCTTTGACCAGCGTCGATTTCGAGGGCGGGCGTTATTCCGTTACGGTGCCGGCCGGTGCGACCTATCCCATCGTGATCACGGCGCATCCATCGCCCGACTCGCCCAGCACCGATCCGGTCAAGGCAGCGGTCACCAGCGCCATCGCCGATCGTCAGGATATTTCCCCGGTGACCACTTACGTGGTCGACAACGCCCTGGCGATAGGCGGCTTGACGCCCGAGAATATCGCCAAGGCTTCCGGCGGTGCGATCGGCATGCGCCAGTCGCAAGGCGTGAGTGCGGGTGCGGGCGGCAGCGCCGGCGGTCCCGGCAACAGCGGCGGCGGCACGGGCAAGGGCGGTCATGCCGGCCACGACATGACCGACAAGAGCTCCGGCAGCCATGACACGAACAAGGCCGGCGGAGAAGCGGAGCAAAAATAATTCCGCATCCCGGCTGCTTGGGCAGCCGGTTTTCCGAATCGGCGGCCCTGACCGGGCCGCCGTTTTTCGTTCCGGTTCCTGATTGACGATCCCTTTCATGGTCCGCTCGGGTCGTTCCCCTTTTCGCCTTGCGATGGTGCTCGGGCGATGGCTGTTGCGCCTGGTGCCTCCCGGCATCTGGCTGCTCGCCGCCGTGATGCTCGGCGCGTGGCAGGTTTACGAGATGCGCGTCGCCCAGCCGCGCATGAGCTGGATGGGCTTGCCGCGCGCCCAATTCGACTGGAGCACCCCCAATTCCTGGTTTCGCGTGTTGCGCAACCAGGGCTTTCTGGTCGGTTATTCGGACTGGCGGGGCAATCCGCTGTGGGTGTGTTATCGTCTTTCGCCAGCGCGGGAAAATGGGCCTGCGCTCAAGCGTCCTTCCCGGTTCTATGCCGATTGGCGCGCGCTCAACCGCGTGCGTCACGAAGATTACGCCGGCAGCGGCTACGATCACGGGCACATGGCGCCGAATCATGCGATCAGCGTTCTATACGGCCGGGAGGCCCAGGAGGATACTTTCCTGCTGACCAACATCACCCCGCAGAGGCCTAACCTCAACCGGCGCCTGTGGGAGCGTCTGGAAGAGGCCGAACTCGACCACTTCGCCCCGCGGGCCGGGCAGGTCTGGGTGTACACGGGGCCGGTGTTCGAGGCGCCGCTGGAAAGGCTGAAGGCGAGCTGGCGCGTGGAAATCCCCGACGCTTTTTACAAGATCGTCGTCGCGCCGGACAGCCGCAAAGCCATCGCCTTCATCATGCCCCAGAATGTCGAGGGCAACGAACCTTTGGATCACTATCTCGTCAGCGTGGACTCGGTGGAGCGCCGGACCGGGCTGGATTTCTTCCACGAGCTGGATGATGCGGCCGAGAATCGCATGGAGGCCGAAGTCGATCCGGATTTCTGGCGCTTGCAGGACGTGGCGCATAAGGCGGGCCGCTATCACCGTGCCGAGCACCAAGTCGCCGGGAGTAAGCCGTGAGCAAGCAGATTTTTCGCCTCTATCCACCGCCTTACCAGCCCGTGGCCCTGCAAGGCCTGTATCTGGGCCTGGGGTTGCACGAAGTCGGCACGGCGGAGCAACCCTTCGTGTACGCCAACTTCCTGTCCAGCCTGGACGGACGCATCGCCCTGGAAGACCCCCTGAGCGGCCAGACCTGGTTGCCCCGCAGCCTCACCACCCCGGACGATTTCCGTTTGTTCCTGGAGCTCCAGGCCCAGGCCGATTGCCTGATCACCCACGGCGGCTATTTGCGCTCCCTGGCCGAGGGACGGTTGGGCAACATCCTGCAAGTCGGTCTGCGTCCCGGAACCGAGGATCTGGCCGAATGGCGGGTGGCGCAGGGCTTGAGCCCCCACCCGGCCATCGTGGTGGCCAGTGCCAGCCTGGATTTTCCCATGCCGCACTCGATTCGGGAACACGGCCAAACTTGCCTCATCGCCACCGGCGCGCAGGCCGATCCGGATCGCGTGGCTTATTGGCGGTCTCAGGGATACGAGGTGATCGAATCGGGGCCTCGCACACTGGTGGAGGGCGCCCCTTTGGTGCAGGAACTGGGCGCACGCGGCTATCGCAGCATTTACCTCATCGCCGGCCCGCATATGCTCGATGCGATGATAAGGGACGGTAAGCTGGACCGTTTGTTCCAGACCATCACCCATCAGTTGATGGGGGGTACGGCCTTCCGCACTCTCACGCCGGGTGCCGAACTGGGCTTGTTCGGCCATCTGAAGATGCGCTCCCTCTATTACGATCCCACTTCTCCGGCCGATACCGGGCAATGGTTCGCCCAGTTCGACAACTTTCGGCCGGACTCCCCGCCGCCGGTTTGAATAGATTGCTTGCTATCGTCGTGGGGGCGGTGCAACTGTCACAAAACCGTCATGACTTTGGTAGAGAATGAAATTCCCCGCAGGGGCCTTTCTTCCGGGATGCAAGAGGGCTGGGGAATTCGCGCCAGGGATGGCCTTTTCCACATAGGCTGACCGCGCCGTCCGATCAGGCTACATCCGCTTAGGGGACCTAGGCGGATCACTCCGTTTCAGACCCATTACATGCCTGATATCAGCATACCGCCCACCCGGCATCACCATATTTCCAAGCAGTTCGACCAGGAGTTGGCCGACATACGCAGCCGCGTGCTCACCATGGGCGGCGTCGTCGAGGAGCAGGTCGCCCTGGCCCTGAAGTCCATGCGCGACAACGACATGGCTTTGGCCGAGCAGGTCATCCGCGACGATGTCCGGGTCAATCTCGAAGAGGTGACCCTGGACGCCGTGTGCACCGAAATTCTGGCCCGCCGCCAGCCGGCCGCCAGCGATCTCCGGCTGGTGATTGCGGTGGTCAAGACGATCAACGACCTCGAACGCATCGGCGACGATGCCAAGTTCATCGCGCGCTGCGCCCTGGCCCTGGCGGGCCAGTTTCCGCGCAAGGGGCAGTTGGAGGCGCTCCACGCGTTTGGCCAGCAGTTGTGCGAAACGCTCAAGCTCACCCTGGACGCCTATGTCCGGCTGGATGTCGAGGCGGCTTTGCGCATCAAGGAGCAGGACCGCTTGCTGGACGAGGTCTACCAGAGCATCGTGCGCCAGCAGATCGCCAGCATGAGCGAAGACGGCCGGGGTATTCCGGCCGGGCTCAACCTGCTGTGGGCGGCCAGGGCGCTGGAACGCATCGGCGACCGCTGCTGTAACATCTGCGAATACGTCATTTATTACGTCAAGGGCAAGGACATCCGTCACATCAGCCTGGAACAGGCCTTGCGCGACATCGGCGGAGCCTAGCCGGCTCCGCCGGGTTGCGAGGTGCGATCGGGTCGCTACGGTCCCGGTCAGCGGAATAAATCTCCCAGCCGTGGGAATCCCATGAGATTCGAGCCTTGAGGGCGGACATCCCGGACGTCTTCCAGCTTCGCCAGTTGCTGCACGATCTGCGCGAGCCGCCCGTCGTCGCGAACCAGCAGCCAGATGCGCCCCAGCGGGCCGGCCGGCCCGAATGCCATGCCTTCGAGGGCATAGGCGCGGCGCGCGAACAGGCCGACGACCTGCGAGACGGAGCCGGTGTGATTCAGCACATCGAGTTCCAGCACGGTACGGCGGATGTCTGGCTGGATGGGGGCCATGGGGTCGATCATGGGTCAGGCTCCTATCATGTCGGTGTTGGCGGCGCCCGGCGGCACCATGGGCAAGACCTGTTGCCGGAGATCTATGCCGGCGTGGATCAAGCAGGGGCCGCGCGCGTTCAGGGCATCGCGCAAGCTGTCTTCGACGTTGTCCGCGGTGTCCAGGTCGAGCCCGTGCATCCCGAATCCTTCGGCGATGCGGACGAAGTCCGGCCCGCTGTGGAAGCGGGACGCGTAGATGCGCCGGCCGTAGAACAGGCTTTGTTGCTGATGCACCATGCCGAGGGCGCGATTGTTCATCAGGACGATCTTGACGTCGGCCTGCTCTTCGACGGCGGTGGCCAGTTCCTGTACGTTCATCAGCAAGCTGCCGTCGCCGGAGAAGCAGACCACGGTTTTTTCCGGCGCGGCGAGCGCCGCGCCGATGGCGGCGGGCAGGCCGAATCCCATGGTGCCGAGTCCGCCCGAGGTCAGCCACAGCCTGGGCTGGCGGAAGGGATAGGTTTGCGCCACCCACATCTGATGCTGGCCCACATCGGTGACGATGATCGCCTCTTCATCCAGGCATCCGGCGACGGCGCGTATCAAGCCGTAATGGCTGCGAGGGTCGTTCATGTCCGGGGTGGCCAGCGGAAATTCGCGTTTCAGTCGGGCTATGCGATCCAGCCAGTCGGCGTGCGCCTGAGCGGGTACCCTGGGCAGCAAGTCCCGTAACACCGCGCCGACATCGCCTGCGATGCCGACCTGGGCGGTTTTGAGTTTGCCCAGTTCCGACGGGTCGATGTCCACGTGCACGACCTTGGCCTGCGGGCAGAATTGGGCCAGCTTCCCCGTCGCCCTGTCGTCGAAACGCGCGCCCAGGGTGACGAGCAGGTCGCACTCGTCCAGCGCCAGGTTGGTGAAACGCGCGGCGTGCATGCCCAGCATACCCAGCGACAATGGGTGATCCGCCGGCATCGCACCCAGGGCCATCAGCGTCATGACGGTCGGCAGCGCCGCTTTTTCGGCCAGAGCCACCGCCGGTTGCGCGGCGCCGGACTGTATCACTCCGCCGCCGAGGTACAAGATCGGGCGTTCGGCTGCCGCGATGAGGGCTGCGGCTTGCTCGACCTGGGCGATATCGACCGAGGGTAGCGGGTCCGGGTGCGCCGGTTCCGGCCAGGAGCCCACCGTCACGAGATCGGTTTGCACGTCCTTGGGGATGTCGATCAGGACCGGACCGGGCCGGCCGGACGCCGCGACGCGGAAAGCCTGGGGAATGACCGTAAGCAATTCCTCGGCCGAGCGGACCAGGAAATTGTGTTTGGTGATCGGAATCGTCAATCCATAGGTGTCGACTTCCTGGAAGGCGTCCGTCCCCATCATGCCGAGGGGAACCTGCCCGGTGATCGCCACCAGCGGTACGGAGTCGAGCTTGGCGTCGGCGATGGCCGTCAACAGATTGGTCGCGCCAGGGCCGGACGAGGCCAGGCAGACCGCCGGCTCGCCGCTTGCGCGCGCCATTCCCTGGGCGATGAAGCCCGCTCCCTGTTCGTGGCGGGCGAGCACGTGGCGTATTTGGCCGGACCGGGAAAGGGCGTCGTAAATCGGCAGATTGGCGCCGCCGGGTATGCCGGCGACGACGCGCACGCCCTGCCGTTCCAATAGCCTGACGGTGAGTTGCGCGCCGTTGAGTATGTCCATGGGATGCTCCTGGTGCTTGGCCGGGATGGCCGGCGGAGGTCCCAAAAAAGAAACCCCCGTCGGTTCGCGCCGGCGGGGGTTGTTGGATTCGGTGTTCGCTTTACCTATTCACTTCCAACCCGCGACGGCGCATGCGTCACCACGACTGGCACGCCGACGACCGCAAGCAGCACCCAAGCGAAAACGGGCAGATGTTCGACGGTGGCGTAACGGGGAGTCATGGCGCGTATCGGCTACAGGTGTTGGAAGTACGGTTACATTCTGAAGCAGTAGGCCGGTGAGGCGCAAGCCCCGTCCTCGACCCCTGTGTTCAGTTCGTCGGGTGCGAGGCCGCCCGCCGGACGGAAACGCCTTGCGGGAGGGGAGTGCGGTGCGGTGCCGACTCGCCGATGCCGGTTCATGAGAGCGGTTTCGGCGCCCCTGCCCGGAGTTTGTCCGGATCCAACGCGGCGAGCACGGCCGGGAAATCCAGCGGCGTGCCGGCATCCACTTCGACACTGGCGAGCCGCTCGGTTGCCGAGAGCGGCTCGGCGCCGGTGATTTGCGCCTCGAGCACGGCCAGCGTGGCTTCGGAAGGGTCGCCGCCGGATAGCCGGCGCGATTCGATGCGTTGCCTGAGCAAGGGCTCGGGCGCGACGAGATCGAGGATCTTGAAGGGTATGGCCGCCTGCCGGGCGAGGTCGCGGAAGCGGTCGCGGTAGCCCGCCTTCAGAAAGGTTGCGTCCACGATCACGTTGTGACCGGCCTGCAGGAGCGACCCGGCGCAGGTGCGGAGGCGTTCGTAGGTGGCCTCGGTCTGGGGTTGCGCGTAGAGGCCGGGGTCGGTCGATGCCGTGGCCGGGTAGCCGGCCAGGCGTTTGCGCTCGATGTCGGACGCGATGCGCACGGCGGGCAGGGCGGCCGCGAGCCGGTGGGCCAGCCAGGATTTGCCGCTGCCCGACAGTCCGTGGGTGATAATCAGCATGGGCCGGTGCTTGGCTATGATGCGGCTGGCGTACTCCAGGTAGTGCAGACACTGCCGTTCCAGCTCGGCCTTTTGCTCCTCTTCCGCCTGCTGCCGGGTTAGGCAGGCGATCTTGGCCCGCACCATTGCGCGATACACCCGGTAATAGTCGAACACCGCCAGGCCGGTGTAATCGCCCGTGTGCGCCAGGTAACGGTTGAGCAAGCGCCAGGCGAGTTCGGACAGGCCGCGCACTTCCAGATCCATGACGATGAAGGCGAGTTCGCTCAGCGTGTCGATCCAGCGCAATTCCTCGCTGAATTCGATGCAGTCGAAGGGCACGAGCCGGTCTCCTTCCGCCACCAGATTGCCCAGATGCAAATCGCCGTGGCATTCGCGGACATGGCCATCGCGTTTGCGCTGGATCAGCGTGGGGCGTAGCCGCTCGCCCAGCGCCACCGTCCAGTCCCGGATGGCCCGCAGCCGGGTCCATGCTTCGGGTTCCGTCAGCGCGGCCTCGACCGCCGGGAAATTATGCGCCGCCGCCGATGCGATGCATTCGGGGCTGCCCAGGCCGCTGTTTTCGTCCGCCTGCGCGGCGGACAGGTGGAAGTCGGCCAGGGCATCGGCCAGTCCGTCGATGTGCGCTTCCGTCAATCCGCCCCGTTCGGCCAGGGCAACGGCCAGCTTGTCCTCGTCGAAGCGCTTGAGCATGACGGCGTATTCCCCGCGAGGTGTCGGAGCGTCCGGGTCGAGACGATCGGGGCCTCCGTCGATGCCGATCACGTCGAGATATAGCCCGGGGGCCAGGCGCCGGTTCAGGCGCAGTTCCTCGCGGCAGAAAAAGTACCGGCGTTCGGGCGTGGAAAAGTCCAGGAAGCCGAAGTCCACCGGTTTCTTGATCTTGTAGGCGTAGTCGCCGGCCAGGATGACCCAGGAGATGTGGGTTTCGATCAACGGCACCGACGCGGGTTGGCATTCCCGTTCCAGCCGGCGGTAGAAGGCCTCAATCGGCGGCGGCAGTGCGGGGTGAGTCATGAGCGGTGACCCTCAGTGTTCCCTGTTCGATGACGAGGCCCAGCTCGCCGCGCAACAGGCCCAGCAGTTCGTCGCCCACCATTTTCCGGCGCCAGCCGTGCAGCAGGCGGGCGTCGGCTTCCCCGTCCACCAGGTGTTCCAGGTCCTTGCGGCTCGCCAGGATGACGGGGTTCAGGGTGTTTTGCGCCGCCCGCAGGCGGACCACCGCGCCCAGCGCATCGAGCACGGCTTCCTGCTCGGCCGATTTTTTCGCCGGGCGCGGCGGGAGTTCCAAACTCAGCTTCGGTTTTTCCAGCGCCTCGGCGATCACGGCGCAAAGCGTACGGCCATGGCGGCGTACGATCTTGTCGTCGAGCCCTCGGGTCAGCGACAAGGCTTCCGCGTTGCGCGGCTGCTGGCGCGCGAGATCCAGCAACACCTCGTCCTTGACGATCCAGCCGCGCGGCACGTCCTCGGCGCGCGCGGTTTCCTCGCGCCAGGCGGCCAATGCCTGCAACACGTTCAATCCCTTGCCCTTGAGCTGCTGGGCGCCGCCGATGCGCTGCCAGGCGAGTTCCGGCGGATTCTCGTAGAGCGCCGGATTGCTCAGTTCGGCGAAATCGTCTTCCAGCCAGGCCGTGCGGCCCAGTCCCTCTATGCCCTTGACGAGGTTTTCGTAAGCCGAGGCCAGGTAGATGACATCGTCGGCGGCGTAACGCAGTTGTTCGGGCGCAAGCGGACGGCGGGACCAGTCGGTGCGCGCATGGGTCTTGGCCAGATTGACCCCCAGCAGATGTTGGATCAGCCCGGCGTAGCCGATTTGCTCGGCCAGCCCCAAAAGCGGGGCGGCGATCTGGGTGTCGAACAAGGGGGCGGGCAGGCGGCCAAACAGATGGTAGAAGATCTCCATGTCCTGCCGGCCCGAATGCACGACCTTGACGATGGCAGGATCGAACAACCATTCCGTCAGGGGTTCCAGGTCAGTCAGGGCCAGGGGATCCACGCAGGCGGAAAAGTCGGGGGTGGCGACCTGTAACAGGCAGAATTTGGGGTAGTAGGTCTTCTCCCGCATGAACTCGGTGTCCAGGGCCACCCAGGGCCGGCCTTTGAGCGAGTCGCCCAACTGGCGCAGGGCGTCGGGGGTGTCGATGTAAGCGGGAGGGGTATGCTGAGTCATGCTCGTCCTTAGGTGAGAGACGGGGGTGTCAGGATGCGGGCGGTACGCGCAGTATGAAGGTGACCGGGCCGTCGTTGACCAGGCCGACCTGCATGTCGGCGCCGAAACGGCCGGTGGCCACGCGCGGGTGGCGCTTGCGCACCGCATCGACGAAGTGTTCGAACAGGCGGTGGCCGACCTCCGGCGCGGCGGCCGGCGTGAAACTGGGACGCGCGCCCTTGCGCGTGTCGGCCGCGAGGGTGAATTGCGACACCAGCAGCAGTTCGCCGGCGATGTCGGCGACGCTGAGGTTCATGCGATCCTCGGTGTCGGGAAAGACGCGATAGCCCAGGATGCGTTCGGCCAGGCGTTCGGCCTGCGCTTCCGCATCACCTTGCTCCACCGCCACCAGCGCCAGCAAGCCCCGGCCGATACGGCCCACGCTTACGCCGTCGACAGACACCTCGGCGTGTTGGACCCGCTGGATGACGGTGACCATGGCGCTCAGTAAGTCGGCATGTGCGGGTCGACCGTATTGGCCCAGGCCGCGACCCCGCCCTGCAGATTGACGACATGCCGGAAGCCTTTGCCGATCAGGAAGTTGGCGATCTGCGCGCTGCGCAGGCCATGGTGGCAGATCACTACCGTTTCCTGATCCGGATCCAGGTCGTCGGCCTTCAGAAACACCTCGTTCATGGGCATGTTGAGACTGCCGTCGATGCGGCAGTATTTGAACTCTATGGGCTCGCGTACGTCGAGCAGCAGAGGCGGGTTGCTGTCCCGGTCCAGCCGGGCTTTCAGTTCTGAGGGCGTGATCTGGTCCATGGGCGATAGGCTGGGTTGGCGTTGGGTCAGTGGCGCCGGCGGACGATTTCGCCGGCTTCGTCGTCGTTCAGCACGACGGGATTGGTTTGCATGCTGCTGCCGCGGGAGTTGGCGACGATGCGGGGGATGTCATCGAGGCCGACGCCGAACGTCCGCAGACGCGGCAATTCCAGGGTGTCTTGCCAGCGCGTCAGGGTTTCCAGCAAGGCGGCGTGTGCGGATACGGGCGAATCGCTCGTTTGTCCGCTCAATAAGCGTCCGACTCGGGCATATTTCGCCAGGGCGGGGCTGTCGGGCGCTCGCGCGGCCAGGGCGGCGAGGTTGATGCGCGTGGCCTCGGCCAGCAGGGTGCCGCAGCAGACCCCGTGTGGTATGGGGAAAAAGGCGCCTAGTGGCGCGGCCAGGCCGTGCACCGAACCCAGGCCCACCTGGGCCAGGGTGATGCCTGAAATCAGCGAGGCGTAGGCGATGGCCGCGCGTCCTTGGCGGGCCTGCTCGCCATCGCCGCCTTTCCAGGCGTGGAAGAAACCGTCGCGAAAGGCGGTCATGCCGCTCCACGCAAGGGTATCGGTCAGCGGGTTGGCACGTAGCGAAACGTAGGATTCCAGCAACTGGGTGAAAGCGTCCATGCCGTCGGCGGCGATCAGCGCGGGAGGGCAGGTGCTCAGCAGGTCGGGATCGACGACGGCATACTCGGGCACCAGGGCCTCGTCGCGAAACGATTTCTTATAGCCGTTTTCGCCTTGCACGCTCAGCACGGCGTTCTTGGTCGCTTCGCTGCCGGTGCCCGCGGTGGTGGGCGCGGCGATGAAAGGCGTGGCCGGCCCCGTGTAGGGAATTCCGCGCCCCACGCCTTCCAGGTGGTCCAGCACGGAATTGCCGTGCGGCAGCAGCCCGGCGATGGCCTTGCCGGCATCCAGCACGCTGCCGCCGCCGATGGCGATGACCACCGAGATGCCGGTGCCGAAGTAACGCGCGACGGCTTCGTCCACCAGTTGCGGCGAGGGTTCGCCGCTGACGGTGAAATGCTCGGTACGCATGCCCTTTTCACGCAATCCGGTGACCAGCCGGTTCCAATGCGGCGATTGCCGGAACGAGCGGGCACCCGTGATCAGCAAGGCCTGGTCGCCATATCTCGCGGCCAGTTCCGGTATCTTGCCGATGACGCCGGAACCGAACTCGATGCGCGGCAGCCGGCTGAGAGTGAACGCGGCGAAACTCATCGGGCTTGATCCGCCTCCCGGGCGATTCTGCGCTTGTGCCGCCAAACGTAGACGGCCACGAGCGCGAGGCTGGCGGCGATGACGTCGACCACGGCCTGCTTGGCGTATTGTTCGATCAATGCCTCGTTGGCGCCGATGAAATAGCCGATATAGGCCAGTACCGTGACCCAGATGGCCGAGCCGAGCAGGGTGTAAGCCGTGAAACGCAGGTGGTTCATGCCGGCCAGCCCGGCGGGCAGGGAGATGAGGTGGCGCACCACCGGCAGCAGGCGGCCGATGAAGGTGGAGATCTCGCCGTGACGCTTGAAAAAGCCTTCGACCCGTTCGAAATGCTCCTCGGTGATCCACACGTAGCGGCCGTATTTCAACACCAGCGGCCGGCCCAGGTGGCGGGCGACGAAGTAGTTGGCATAGGCGCCGACCAGGCTGCCCAAGGTGCCGGCCAGGATCACCAGACCCATGTTCATTTGGCCTTGTTGCGCCAGGTAGCCCGCCGGCGGCACCACGACTTCACTGGGGATGGGGATGATGGAGCTTTCCATGGCCATCAGCAGGAATATGCCGCTGTAGCCCATGGAACCTATGGTGGCGACCAACCAGTTGATGGCTTCGTGCAGCATGGGTTTATTTTCCGGAAGGAGGTTATGGCGTTTCGCCGAAGACTTATTTGGCGGGTTTGATCAGGCCTATACCCGATTTAACTACCTTTGATATCAGGCCGATAATGTCGCCGCTCTTGATGAGCTCCTTGGCGCGCCTAATGTAATAGGCTCTTAACGCCCTCCGGGCATCTGCCTCGGGTTGATGTTGGCTGTGCTTTTTTACATAGGGTTGGCTAAGCCATTCCGCTTGATGGGAGCCTTCGCCGAGCTTCGTGAAAACGGAGGTCTTGCCGTCGATTTCCCGAACGAGGCGCCAATTGGGATCCTCGACCAAAAAGTCGTGGAGGATTTTCCCCGTCCAGATGTGAGTGTCGTCGACGATGAGTATGCCGCCGATTTTCAGGGCACCGACGGTGTAGTACCAATCGATGAACGGTGCCGGAAAACCATGCCGGCCGTCTATCAAGATGAGATCCAGGTTATCCAGCTGGAGTTTCGGCAGTATCGTTTCCGAAAAATCGATTTCGAAGCGGGCGTCGGCGGTACTGATTTCATTTTCACGGCAAAACTCCACTATTCTCTCGGTTTGCTCTTTGTCGGGAACGATGCAGATATGCTGAGCGCCTTTCGCTATAAGAATAATGGTGCTATAGCCGCAGCCTATCTCTATGGTTTTCCAACCGGGTAGAGTGGTTTCATCGAGAAACTTCATTAAGCCTTCGGAAATCGCCCATGAAACCGCCTTGCCTTCTCTTCCGCGATGGAGTAACGGCTTCTTGTCGAGCAGAGTATTCAGTGACATGCAAATCCCTATTAGTTCTGAGAGCAGGGTTTAATTTATTGGGTGTGGGCGGTTCGGGGATCTGGTTCTGCTGAGGTTCGCCCGTACTTATTGTGCCTTATAAAGCGGTCACCGCGATCGATGCAGAGAGTTTGCTGCGTCTACGCTACCCCGCCCAGCAAAGGTACGAATACGACAGGCTCTATGTCTTCGATTTCGTAGCCCGAGTCGGTTCGCACGATGCGCTGGAGCATCTGGTTGCGGCCGTCGCCGACGGGGATCACCAGCACGCCGCCGGGCGCCAGTTGTTCCAGCAAGGCTTGAGGCAGGTCGGCCGGGGCGCAGGTTACCAATATGCCGTCATAAGGCGCGTAATCTTCCCAGCCCCAGCCGCCGTCGCTGTGTTTCATCAGCACGTTGCGCAGATGCAGGTCCTGCAGGCAGCGGCGCGCGCGCTGTTGCAGCGGATAGATGCGTTCCACCGAGTAAACCTTTTTGCACAAGCGCGCCAGCACGGCGGTCTGATAACCGGAGCCGGTGCCGACCTCCAGCACCTTGTCGCGCGGGCCGCTTTCCAACAGCAGCTCAGTCATGCGGGCGACGATATAGGGCTGGGAGATGGTCTGGCTGAAACCTATGGGCAGGGGCATGTCTTCGTAGGCACGGCTGGCGAAAGCTTCTTCCACGAAGATGTGGCGCGGCGTTTCCAGCATCACGTCGAGCACCGACTGGTTTTTTACCCCCAGTTCGCGGATGCGGCCGATCATGCGCTCGCGGGTGCGGCGCGAGGTCATGCCTATGCCTTGTAGACGGCGGTTCATGCAGTCAGGTTTTCCGGCAGCCAGCCCGCCAACCTTTCCAGGCTGTCGTAGCGGGTCAGATCGAGTTGCAAGGGCGTGACCGAGACATAGCCTTCACGTAAGGCATGGAAGTCGGTACCGGGGCCGGCGTCCTGTTCCGGTCCGGCGGCGCCGACCCAGAAAATCTCCCGTCCGCGTGGGTCGATATCCCGCACCACCGGTTCGGCCTTGTGGCGGTTGCCGAGCCGCGTGGACTTGAAGCCCCTGATTTCGTCCAGGGGCAGGTCGGGAACGTTCACGTTGAGCAGGGTGTCGGCCGGGAGAGGATGGCGGCGGATGTTTTCGAACAATCGGACCGCTACCTGCGCGGCGGTGTCGAAGTGGGTGGGATTGACGCCGGCCAAGGAGATGGCGACCGCGGGCAGGCCCAGGAAGCGGCCTTCGGTGGCGGCCGCCACGGTACCGGAATAGATGACGTCGTCGCCCGTGTTGGCGCCGTGGTTGATGCCTGCGAACACCATGTCCGGTTCCCGGTCGAGCAGTCCCGTGATCGCCAGGTGGACGCAATCGGTCGGCGTGCCGTCGACCTTGATGAAGCCGTTGTCCGCGTAGCTCACCCGTAAGGGGCGGTCCAGTGTCAGCGAATTGCTGGCGCCGCTGCGGTTGCGCTCCGGCGCCACGACGGTGATGTCCGCATGATCCCTGAGCGCCTGGGCCAGTGCGTACAGGCCGGGTGCGGAGTAACCGTCGTCGTTGCTGAGTAGTATGTGCATGGGGCCTAGGGATGGCGTAATCCGCGCGATTCTAACATCCTTCGCCGGGAATTTTTTTGCCGGCCGGCGCGCGCGATGCGCGATTTGCCGAACACAGTGTTGTCCATGAGCGGCGTGTGGTGCGGCCGGCAGAGCCGGGCAAGGTGCCGGCCGGCCCCGCGGCTTACAATCGGCTTCCGATTCTGGTATTAAATTGCCCGATTGGTTTCCAACCTAACCACGCAAGGAGTAGAAACATGAAAAGAGCTTTGGCGGCCGGTATCCTGCTGGCGTTTCCGCTATGGGCAGGCGCCGCCGGACCCGCCGCTCCCCGGAGTTCGGCATTGACCGACGCGGGCAGCGGTTGCGGCCTCGGATCTTTGCTGTTCGACGGCAACGCGGGGGTCGGCGCCCACAGTGTGGCGATGACCACGAACGGCTTTTTGTTCAACAACACCTTCGGCATGTCGTCCGGCACCCTGGGCTGCGACTCCAGCCAGCCGGTGCGCTACAAGGGCGAACGCCTCTACATCAGCGCCAACATGACCAAGCTGGCGCAGGACATGTCGCGTGGCGGCGGCGAAACCCTGGCGGGGCTGGCCGAGTTGATGGGGGTGGCGGAGTCCGACAAGGCGGCGTTCTACGCCCTGGCGCGGACGCATTTCGAGAGCATCTATGCCCACGAGTCGGTGACCAGCGACCAGGTGACGGACGCGCTGGTGGGCCTGATGAAGGCCGATACCGTACTCGCCAAATACGTCAGTTAGTCGGATTTTCGGGCGTCCGTTCGGCGGGCGCCTCTTCCTCCCTTTCGCGACCGCATGAAATGGGCCGCCTGGCTGATTGCCGGTTTGACGGCGGCTTGCCCGGTAGGAGCGGTATCCGCGTCACCGGCCCCGCCTGAAAATCGCCAGCGCACATCGGTAGCGAAACTGGCCCAGGACGAAGGCTGGTTAGCCTTGGGACATTACCGTTTGTCGGCTTTCGGCGATCGCTGGATCAGCGACGCCGACGATGAAGGCTTTTTCCTGGCGGCCGGCGGCAAGACCGACCCGGAAGCCGAATTGCTTGCCGACCTCGAAGCCTTCGCCAGGCCCGGGGGCGGCGACGATCATCCGGCCTGCCGCTTTCCGGCGCGTCTGCACTGGCTGCAGAGCCGGCTGTCCCTGGTTTTTCCCGAGCATGATTGCCCGGCATTCCGGACCTGGCGCGACAAGCTCAGGGCGCATGCGGTGAGCCTCATCTTTCCGGCGGCTTATCTCAACAGCCCGTCCTCGATGTTCGGCCACAGTTTCCTGCGCCTGGATCCGGAAGATTTGAACCCGGACAACGCGCTGCTGGCCGCCACCGTGAATTACGCGGCGGACGCGGACGATGACAACGAGTTGTTCTACGCCTGGCGCGGCCTGTTCGGCGGTTATCCGGGCCGCGTCACGGTGTTGCCTTATTACGAAAAGGTCAAGGAATACAACGACCTGGAAAATCGTGATATCTGGGAGTACCGGCTCAATCTCGCGCCGGCAGAAGTCGCACAATTGGTGCGCCACGTCTGGGAACTGCGGCCGATACGCTTCGATTATTTCTTCATCGGCGAGAACTGCGCTTATCGTCTGCTCGGCATACTCGATGCAGCACGCCCCGGCCTGGCCTTGCGCCGGCAATTTCCCCTCCGCGCGATTCCTGCCGACACCGTGCGGGCCATCGTGGCCGGCGGCCTGTTGGCGGAGGCCAGTTACCGTCCTTCGGCCGCGACCTTGCTGGATAGCCATCTGCAGCAGTTGCCGCAGATCCATCACGCCCTGGCGCGCCGGTTGGCAGACCGGGCCGACGAGAAGATCGAACTGGCGTCGGACGCGAAGGCCGGCGTGCTGGAGGTCGCCTACGAGTTTTCCCGCTATCGCGCCCTGGACGAGAAGCGTCCGCGCGAAGCCGAGGCGGGCAACGGTTACCGGCTGTTGCGGGCGCGCAGCCGCGTCGATGTGCCGTCGCCCTTCGAGCCGCCGCCGATTCCGGCGGTGCGCGACGACCAGGGGCACCGGTCACGGGCCGCGGGATTGGAGCTCGGCTGGCGTGACCATCGGGCCTACGGCGAGTTCAATCTGCGCTCCGCCTACCATGGATTGACCGATCCCTGGCCGGGCTATCGGGCAGGCGCCGCCATCCGCTTTCTCGACGGCGCGCTGCGCTATTACGAAAACGGCGACTTTCGTCTGGACCGCTTGGACGTGCTCGACATCCGGTCGTTCTCCCCGCGCGACGAATTCTTTAAGCCCTTGTCTTGGGGGCTGGGCCTAGGCGCCAAGCGTAGCCTGCTCCGAGAGGGGCGGCCCTTGCTGGGCTATTTCGGCGGGGACGCCGGGTTCGCCTGGGAGCTGGCCGGGGGATTGGCTTACCTCCAGGCCGGTGCCTTGTTCGAAACCGGAACCGCCCTGGCATCCGGCGTCGATTTCGGCTTGGGGCCGCGTCTCGGATGGCTTTACCGCGGCTTGGGTGGCCAGGGCTGGCTGAGTTTCTCGGCCGATTGTCATCTCGTAAACGGCTGGTGCGGGGGCAAACTAGGCCTGGAGCACACGGTCAACCTGGGATCCGATCTCAGCCTGAGTTTTCGTATCAGTCGCGAGCGCGGGTGGGGCAGGGAGGTGGATGAGCTGGGCCTGGGCCTGCGGCAATTCTTTTGAGTGGCCCCGGGCGCGGGGACGGATTGGCGGTCTGCGTGGGTTCCGGGAAACATTTTTGACCGGGCTGCTAGACTCAATCCGCCGTTTCGTTTGCTGGTCACCGCCATGTCCGCTTCAGAAATTCATTTCCCCCCTCATCCCGATCCGGCCGCCATCGATCACTGGCTGGCGACCCTGCCCGTGCAGAATGTACGGGAGAGCTGCCGCGTCCTCTATACGGGTTTGCAGGCGCTCAATGCCGATCCGCCGGAAATCACGGCGTATTTTCAGGCCCTGGAGAAAATCCGCCCGCTGGCAAGCCGGCTGTCGTTCAAGCTGGGGCCCCTATTCCTGGGCAAGCCCTTTCCGCTCGAAGAAAAGGTCCGCAAGATCGCCAAGCTGGGCGCGCAATTCCACGCCGAGTTGGGCGCGGGCTACCAGAAAATCGTGGCCGATCCCGGCTTTGCGAGTGTTTTCCAAGTCGAGCGGCAGGCTCCAGTGCTTTATCGTGCCCTGCGATCCTACGAACTGTTTTATCTCCGCCTTTCGCTCATCCACGAAGCACCCAGCCACCGGCTGTGGGAAAACATCAACACGCTCTACCGGCAAGCGGAGGCACTGGCGGCCGCGGAAGCTGCGGCGATAGCCGAAATCGGCAAGATCGGGGCGGTTTATGCCCGCATCCAGTTGGCGCGGCTGATCGCTCCGGCCCGTTTGCCGCAAACCGACTGCGAGCGGCTGTTCGAGTTGCTCAAACAATCGGGCGGCCTCATAGGCTTGCATGTTGCTCCGGACGAGGACGGCGGGGCCGATTTCTGGGTCGATCTGGGGTCGAGTAAGCCGCCCAAGGCCGGCTCGGCCGCCAGTGCGCGCGCGCAGGCGGTGCGCTATCTGACGATACGCCCGCTGCTGACCCACATCGCCACGCTCAGCCAGGTTTCGGCTTCTGCCGATGAGCGCATCCGGGAACCGCTGGTGACGCATCTGCAGGCTCGGCTCGGCATACTGCCCCAGGTCGCGTTCGATCAGAATAGTCGGGACGCCTCGCTCATCGAAGGTTTCCAGGCGATTTACGAGGCGATAGACGGTTTGAGCAAGGGGACGAAGGGCTGGGGAGGCCTCGCGGCCGGGCTCGAGATCGTGCCCTTGAGCGATCACGGCGGTTTTTCGTCCGTCTCGGAAGGCTCCAAGTCGGCCGGCACCTTCGTATCCGCCGCCGCGCGGCGTCCGGGGCCGGGCGCCCAGGTTGAGCCGCTTTATGAGCGAGCGGAAACCCATTTGTATAGCCGGGTCCGCCGTTGCGAAACCCCCGGATATTACGTCGTCGAGCCGGCGCGCCGGGCCGTTCAGCCACATGGCCTGGTCGGTCTGAAAACGGATGCCCTGCTGATCCAGGTCGGGCTGGTGCGTACGAACGCGCGGCCGGGCCTGGGCGCGACCGGTTTGCCCTTCGAATTGTTGCAGCGTGAGAGCGAAGCGGTGCGCATCCGCTGCGACGGCTCACACCTGGACGTGCACAAGGCCTTGTGGGGACGTTCGTCGGGGGGCGACCAGTTCACGGTCATCGCATTGCCCTTGCGACTGAAAAATGGCGAGGGACTGACCGTGGAACAGGGCGGCGAGCGGGTACGCTATCGCGTCGCGCGAGTGCTTGAGGCGAGCGACGAGTTCGTGCAGTTCGAAGTCGTTCCGGAAGCCCCTTAGAGATAGGTCCAACGCTCGAACAAGGCCGCCTGGCCATAGGGCGCGCCATTCGCGTCGAGCAGATTCCACACCACGGCATCCTCGATGCGGAAGCGCCGGCCGTGCCGGCCGATGCGTACGGCTTGGTAGCGGTCGATGTAGCCCTGCTCGGCCACCTTGCGCAAGGACTCCTCGCGTTCTTCCCGCTTGACTTCCTCCGCCGAGAGGCGCGAGGGCAGGGCGGTGAATTCCTCCCAATCCATGGCGAACAGATTCAGCGCGGTCCGGTTGGCGTAATTGAACACCGGCTCGGGCTGGGTGTCGTGGCTCACCACCACGAAAGGTGCATGGAACAGGAAGCGCGCCGCTTCTTCGTCGCTCATGTGCGGGTCGACCAGCTCGCGGCGGGTCCAGTGCCGGAGGCTGTGGCGCAGTATGGCCACGTGGGGGGCGAGGAAGCCGTTGTCCTCGCTGGGCTGCTCGAACCGGCTCATCGCCCCCGCTCCCTTGCGCTCAGTCCAGATGCTTGTCGGTGACCGCGCCTTCGGAAGCCGAACTGGCCAGCTTGGCGAACTTGGCCAGTACGCCCTTGGTGTAGCGCGGCGCCGGCTGTTTCCAGGCGGCCAGGCGGGATTGGATCTCGGCTTCCGCCACGTGCAGGGTCAGCTCGCGGGTCTCCGCGTCTATGGTGATCCGGTCGCCGGTCTGCACGATGGCAAGCGGGCCGCCGGTGTAGGCTTCCGGCGTGATGTGGCCGACCACGAAGCCGTGGGTGCCGCCGGAGAAGCGCCCGTCGGTGATCAAGGCGACTTCCTTGCCCAGACCCTTGCCCATCACGGCGGCAGTCGGAGAGAGCATCTCGCGCATGCCGGGGCCGCCCTTGGGACCTTCGTAGCGGATCACGATGACGTCGCCCTTGACCACCGTTCCGTCGAGGATGGCGGCTAGGGCTTCTTCCTCGCGCTCGAACACACGGGCGCTGCCGGTGAATTTCAGGCCTTCCTTGCCGGTGATCTTGGCCACCGCGCCTTCGGGCGCCAGATTGCCCCGAAGTATGACGAGGTGGCTGTCCTTTTTGATGGGATGCCCCAAGTCGTGGATGATCTCCTGGCCGGCCGGATAGTCGGGCGCCTCGGCCAGATTCTCCGCCAGGGTCTTGCCGGTGACGGTCAAGGCGTCGCCGTGCAGCAGGCCGGCCTTGAGCAATTCCTTCATCAAGGGCTGGATGCCGCCGATTTCGACCAGTTCGGCCATGGTGTATTTGCCGCTGGGCTTGAGGTCGGCCAGCATGGGCACGTGCTGCCCGATGCGGGTGAAGTCGTCCAGGTCGAGGTCCACGCCGGCGGCGTGCGCCATGGCCAGCAGATGCAGCACCGCGTTGGTGGAGCCGCCCAGTGCGATCGCCACGGTGATGGCGTTCTCGAACGCGGGCTTGGTCATGATGTCCAGCGGCTTGATGTCCAGATCCAGGAGTTTCACGACCTGGGCGCCGGCGCGTTCGCAGTCCAGTTTCTTGTCCTGCGAAATGGCCGCCTGCGCCGAGCTGCCGGGCAGGCTCATGCCCAGCGCCTCGATGGCGGAAGCCATGGTGTTGGCGGTATACATGCCGCCGCAGGAGCCGGGGCCGGGTATGGCCTTGGATTCGATGGCGTGCAGTTCGGCGTCGTCGATCCTGTCGTTGGCGCGCGCACCCACGGCCTCGAACACCGAGACCACGTCCAGCTTCTTCTCGCCGTGGCAGCCGGGCAATATCGTGCCGCCATACACGAATACCGCCGGCCGGTTGAGGCGGGCGAGAGCGATCATGCAGCCGGGCATGTTCTTGTCGCAGCCGCCGATGGCCACCACGCCGTCGAAGCCCTGGCAACCCACCACGGTTTCGATGGAATCGGCGATGACCTCGCGCGAGACCAGGGAGTATTTCATCCCCTCGGTGCCCATGGAGATGCCGTCGGAGATGGTGATGGTGTTGAAGATCACCGCCTTGCCGCCGTTGCCGTCCACCCCGCGCGCGGCGTCGTCCGCCAGCTTATTGATGTGCATGTTGCAGGGGGTGACCATGCTCCAGGTGGAGGCGATGCCGACCTGTGGCTTGGCGAAATCGGCGTCGGTGAAGCCGACCGGATAAAGCATCGCGCGGCTGGGCGCGCGCTCCATGCCGTCGACGACTTGGGAGGAATAGGGGCGGTTTTTCTTGTCGGTCATGGTATCTCGGGTCCCGGGGTGGGTGACTAAAACGAATTCCAACTGCTGCGCTTGCGCCAGCTCAAACGGGGCAAGACCAGCCCCAACACGATGCCGCCAATCAACACGCCCGCGCCGATGAGAAACCAGTCCTGTTTGACGTCGGCGTCCTGCGCCTGCATCTCACGGCGGGTCTTTTCCAGGTCGCGCTCTAGGCCTATGACTTTCTCCTGCAGTTGATCCCGCTCGGCCTGGATCTGCAGTGCGTTGGCGGAAGCCTGGCGGATGGCGATGACTTCGGTGTTGAGCCGTTTGGTCTCGGCGTCCAGTTCCTGGCCGTTTTTTTCCGCGTTCTCCTTGCCGGCCCGGAGCTCGGCCAGTTCGGCCTTGAGCCTCTTGTTCTCTTCGCCCAGCTCGCTCGACTTGCGGGTGTTCTCTTCGATCTGGGCCCGCGCGGCGGGTTGGGCGCTGAGATAGCGCGACAATATCCAGCCCTGCTCGCCGGAGTCCAGGCTGACCAGGCTGTAGCCGCTGGATTCGTCGCCCTCGATGACGGTGAGCGGCGTGCCCGACGGCAGCATCTTCAGGATTTTGTTTTGCAGACTGGGGCCGGAGCGCATCTGCACTTCCAGGCGATCGCTCACATAGCCGCGCTGGGCGGCCTGGGCATGAACGCAAGCCAGGGTCAGCAAGAGGGCCGCAAGGTATTTCTTCACCGAATGATCTCCGCAGATGGGCGAGGCGGCCATTCTATCAAGGATGGGATGATCGGGAGCGCGGCTAAGGCCTCACTTCATGCTCACGCCAGCAGGAGTTCCAGCAGGGCTTTTTGCGCGTGCAGGCGGTTTTCCGCTTCGTCCCAGACCACGCTCTGCGGGCCTTCCAGCACCGCGGCGGAGACTTCCTCGCCGCGGTGCGCCGGCAGGCAGTGCATGAACAAGGCGTCGGGTGCGGCCACGGCCATCAGGTTTTCGTCGACCTCATAGCCGGCGAAGGCGCGGACGCGCTGTTCCTGTTCTTCTTCCTGGCCCATGCTGGCCCACACGTCGGTCACGATCAGGTCCGCGCCTAGTGCCGCCTCGCGCGGATCGCGGGTCAGAACGACGCGGCTGCCGGCCTGTTCCAGCAGTTCGCTTTCCGGCTCGTAGCCCTCGGGGACCGCGATGCTGAGCTGGAAATCCAGAACCCGGGCGGCCTCGATATAGCTCTGGCACATGTTGTTGCCGTCGCCGATCCAGGCCACCTTACGGCCGACGATGTCGCCGCGGTGCTCGAAATAGGTCTGCATATCGGCCAGCAACTGGCAGGGATGGAAGCGGTCGGTCAGGCCGTTGATGACCGGAACCCGGGAATATTCGGCGAAGATTTCGACGGTACGGTGTTCGAAGGTCCGCAGCATGATGCCATCGACCATGCGGGACAACACGCGCGCGCTGTCTTCCAGCGGTTCGCCGCGGCCCAGCTGGGTGTCGCGCGGGCTGAGGAAGATGGCCGCGCCGCCCAGTTGGATCATGCCGGCTTCGAAGGAGACGCGGGTGCGGGTGGACGATTTTTCGAACACCATGCCCAGCACCTTGTTCTTGAGCGGCTCGTGGAGGGTCTTGAGCTGCTTGAGTTCGATGGCGCGGCGGATGAGGGCGCGGAATTCGTCGGCGCTGAGGTCGTTCAGGGTAATCAGGTGACGCGGATACATGGAGGCTCCAGCCGTGGACGAGTTTCAGGCGAGATAGGCGAGGACCAGCTCGGACAGCTTCCGAACCAGCAAATCGGCGTCTTCGTCGCTCAGGATCAAGGGCGGCAGCAATCGGATGGTCCGCTCGGCGGTGACGTTGATCAGCAAGCGTTGATCCAGGGCCAGACCGACCAGTTCGCCGCAAGGCCGATCCAGTTCTATGCCTATCATCAGCCCCTTGTTGCGGATCGCGACCAGATGGGGGTTGTTGCCCAGACTGGCACGGAAGTTTTCGACCAGCGTGGCTCCCAGGCTGGCGGCGCGCTCGGCCAGATTCTGCTCGCGCACGGTCTGCAGCACGGCCAGCGCGGCACGGCAGGCCAGCGGATTGCCGCCGAAGGTGGAGCCATGCCTGCCGGCGGTCAGCAGTTCGGCCGCCGCGCCGCGGGCCAGGCAGGCGCCTATGGGCACGCCGTTGCCCAGCGCCTTGGCCAGGGTGAGCACGTCCGGTTTGATGCCGGATTGCTGGAAGGCGAACAGCGAGCCGGTACGCCCGATGCCGGTCTGGATCTCGTCCAGCATCAGCAGCCAGCCACGCTGGTCGCAGAGCGTGCGCAGCTTGGCCAGGTAATCGTCGGCCGGCACGCGTATGCCGCCTTCGCCCTGCACGGGTTCGACCAGGACCGCGACGATGTTTGAGTTGTTTAGGGCGGCGACCGCATCGGCATCGTCGTACGGCACGCGCACGAAGCCGGAGACTAGCGGTTCGAAGCCTTCCTGCACCTTGGGATTGCCGGTGGCGCTCAGGGTGGCCAGGGTACGGCCATGGAAGCTGCCTTGCATCACCACGATGAGCGCTTCGCTGATGCCGCGGCTGTGGCCGTATCGGCGCGCCAGCTTGATGGCCGCCTCGTTGGCTTCCGCCCCGGAATTGCAGAAGAAGGCGTTGTCCAGCCCGCTCGCACTCGTCAGCTCGTCCGCCAGCTTTTCCTGCAGGTCGACCCGGTACAGGTTGGAGGTGTGCATCAGCTTGCCGGCCTGGTCGGCGACCGCGGCCGCGACAGCCGGGTGGGCGTGGCCGAGTCCGCAGACGGCCACGCCGGCCACCGCATCCAGATAGGCCTTGCCTTCTTCGTCCCACAACCAGGCCCCTGCTCCCCGCGCAAAGCTGACGGGCAGGCGGGCATAGGTCGGCATCACATGGCTAGTCATTTCGTGAGTCCCATTAAAAAACAAAAGGCAGTCACTTCGACTGCCCGCAAAAAAAATGAAGGCGGGGATTATAGTGAAAATATCAAGTCAGGCAAGCGTTTGTGTCGACTGAAAACCTGGTTTAGTAAGTTTACGTACCTGCTTTCGGCATGGGCGACCGGTGCCCATCGCCGAAAATTTCATCGCGATATTGCTCAACACTTGGTTCAGCGCCGTCCCTGGCCCCTGAAAAGTCTCCGGGCGTCAATCCCTCACCCAGTTTTCCACCAGCCGGCTGGGCTCGTGCGGCGATTCGCTGGAAGGCAGATGCGGCTTGCCTGCCAGCACGCAGTAGATCACCCGCAGCGTATCCAGCACCAGCACCCAGGTCAGTCCCAGGAATATGGCGGTGAGTGCGGCGTCCAGATAATCGTTGAAGATCAGTTGCGGCGCCTGTTTGGCGGCCTCGGGCAGCAGCCGACCGGCGAGCAGTTTCGCTGACAAGTCGTTGGCGTGGGCCAAGAATCCGATGCGCAGTTCCGGGCTGAACAGCTTTTCCCAGGCGGCCGAGGTGGTGACGGTGATGAGCCAGGCCAGCGGCAGCCCGGTCACCCAGGAATACCGCGCCTTGCCGGATTTCACCAGGATGGTGGTCGCCACGCACAGCGCGATGGCCGCCAGCAACTGGTTGGCGATGCCGAACAGGGGCCACAGGCTGTTGATGCCCCCCAGCGGATCGATCACGCCCGTGTAGAGGAAATAACCCCAGCCTGCGACCACCAGACCGGACGTGAGCCACACGCCGGGCATCCAGCTCGTGCGGCCGAGCGCCGGGACGAAATTGCCCAAGGCGTCCTGCAGCATGAAGCGGGCGACGCGGGTGCCGGCGTCCAGGGTGGTGAGGATGAACAAGGCCTCGAACATGATGGCGAAGTGGTACCACAGCGACAGCAGGCTCTGGCCGAAGGCCGAGGCGAACAAGCTGGCCATGCCCACGGCCAGAGAAGGCGCGCCGCCGGTGCGGGCGAACAGGGTGGTCTCGCCCATCGCACGGGCCAGGTCCGACATCTGCTCCACCGTCACCGGGAAGCCCCAGGCGGAAATCTTGGCGACGGCGTCCGCGGCTTCGCTGCCGACCAGGCCGGCCGGGCTGTTGATGGCGAAATAAACGCCGGGTTCCAGCACCGTGGCGGCGACCATGGCCATGATGGCGACGAAGGATTCCATGGTCATCGCGCCGTAGCCGATGAGCCGCGCGTCAGCCTCGTTGGCCAGCAGCTTGGGGGTGGTACCCGAGGAAATCAGCGAATGGAAGCCGGAGATTGCCCCGCAGGCGATGGTGATGAAGACGAAGGGGAAGAGCTTGCCGCCGAAGATGGGGCCGGTGCCGTCGATGAAGCGGGTCAGCGCGGGCATCTTCACCTCGGGGTGCAGGATGAGGATGGCCACCGCCAGCCCGAAGATAGTGCCCAGCTTCATGAAGGTGGACAGATAGTCGCGCGGGGCCAGCAGCAGCCAGACCGGCAGCACGGCGGCGGCGAATCCGTAGGCGATGACCATCAGCGCCAGGGCCGGGCCGTCGAAGTCGAACCATCCACGCAGGCTCTCATTGCCGTCGATCCAGCCGCCGCCGGCCACCGCCAGCAGCAGCAGGCTCACGCCTATGGCCGTGGCCTCGATCACCCGGCCGGGCCGGATGCTGCGCATGTACAGCCCGACCAGCACCGCGATGGGGATGGTGGCCGCCACAGTGGAGGTGCCCCAGGGGCTGTGTTTCATCGCGTTGACCACCACCAGCCCCAGTACCGCGATCAGGATGATCATGATGGCCATCACCCCCAGCATCGCCGCCGCACCGCCGATCGCGCCCAGTTCGTCGCGCGCCATCTGGCCCAGTGAGCGGCCGTCGCGGCGGATGGAAAAGAACAGGATGACGAAGTCCTGCACGCAACCTCCCAGCACCGCGCCGACCAGGATCCACAGTGTGCCCGGCAGATAGCCGAACTGCGCGGCGAGGGTCGGGCCTATCAGTGGGCCGGGGCCGGCGATGGCAGCGAAATGATGGCCGAATACCACCCAGCGATTGGTCGGCACGAAATCGCGCCCGTCGTTGAAACGCTCGGCCGGCGTGGCGCGGCCGGCGTCCAGCAGCAGAACTCTGGCCGCCAGAAAGGCGCTGTAGAAGCGGTAGCCCAGGGCATACACACAGGCCGCCGCGACGACGAACCATAAGCTGTTGACGGTTTCGCCGCGCTGCAGCGCGATGCCGCCCAAGGCACCCGCGCCGAGCAGCGCTACCAGCGCCCAGAATGCGAGCCGGAACCAGGGATGTCGTCTATTCATGTCGGGTACGGAATTCTTGCGTGAGGAGTGATCGATAGGCACTGATTATGCCTGCTCCGCCTCGCGTGGGGTATGTGCTCGGCGCGAGGGCGAGGTGTCCCGACCTCGCTAGGCGGCAGGGCGCTTTTCGCGGAAGACGAAATAATAAAGGGCGATTCCCACCAGGCCGGCGGGCAGGGCGTTGTAGGTGAGAAACCACCCGGTGTTGGGAAGTCGGTTGACGAAGCCCCAGAACCGGTCCTGCTTGTCCGGAGAATAATCGTTGGGGAGGATGCAGACCCGGTAGGTGTAGAAGCGGCCGTCGAAAGCGAAGCAGCGAGCGGTTTCCTTCATGAAGAATTCGCTGTACTTCGGTGCGATCGTGTCGTCGCCGTACACGGTTTTGAATACGTGCTGGGCCGCATTCAGGCGGCCGGGTTCGCGGCCCGGATTGCGCGAGAACTCGAAGGTATGGTTCTCCCCGGACTCCGAAACGGTGTAGGGGAATTTCTCGCCCGCGTATTCGTAGACGAACTCGGCCGGCGCCGCCTGTGGCAGCTTGTACGCGCACATCAGCGAGGCCGCCAGGGCCAGTTTCGAGCTCAGATTCTTCGTCATGGGTCGTCGTGCTCGGGCGTCGGCATTCGTCTAACGCTTGCTCCAGCCGGACGGCGTTTGCACGTATTGTCCGGCCGGGGTTTGCCCGATGACTTTCTGTGCGGTGAGTCGTCCGACTTCGCTTGGACTGACGCCGTTTTTCCGCGCGATCCGCTCGTATTCGGCATGGCGTTGGCTGTTGATGCTGTCGACCAGGGATTTTACGTCCGGCGGCGCATTGGCGTTGACCAGGCCCAGATAGCCGTCGAGTTGTTCGCCCACCCAGCCCTGCGCCTTCGCCTGGGACAGGTCGGCGGCCGACAGGGGAGTCGCCGCGAGAGTCAGGAAACCCGTCAAGGCCGCGGCCAGTATGAAATGCAGATGCTTGTCCATGGCCATGTCTCCTTAAAACAAGCCTTTCTTGGTCGTAATCAGTTCTTCCACGTCTTTTTCGATCCTGAGCCGGATCTCGTGCTCGATCTTGACGTTCATCGTGATTTCGATGGGCTTGTCGGGTGCTTCGACCTTGACGGAGGGCGTGCATCCGCCTGACAGGATTAGGGTGGATAGCATGGCGCCGGCGAAAGCTGCTGGCCTGGTCATCGTTTTTTCCTCGCCGCCGGTGGCGGCACGGGGTTGGGGCGGGTTTGCGATTGTTCGAGTTTCTGGGTCTGCACCCATTCCAGCACCGGGTGATCGAAATCGCCGGTAAGCAGGCTCTCCCTGAGCAGGGCTGGCAAATGTCCCTTGAGGTTCAAATTCAGCGCCAGGGGATGGGCATTGAGCAGGCCCGGGTTATGCCCTTCCATGCGCAGGTTCAGGCCATAGTCGCCGTTGGCGAGATAGTTCAGCCTGGCCGTGAGCTTATCGTACAGCAGGTGGCGGAGTGCCTGGAAGGCGATGTTGTCACCCGCGGGCAGGGAATGCCGATATTTAAGCAAGCCTCCCTGTGTTGCTTCGAGCCTGCCGTCGTGGATTTCCAGACTCGGTGGGCGGATCGTCAACACGATGGGAAGCTCGCCGGCCACGGTTCCGCTGCCCGCGAGCCCCTTCTGATTCAGACTTTGCAGCAGGCGGGCGAGGTCGAGCCCCGCGATGCGGATGGAAGTCTGTACCGGTCCGCCGTCCAGCAAGAGTACGGTCGGGACGAGTTCCACCCGGCCGCCGAACAGGTTCAAGCTCATGCCGGCGATGTCGACCCGATTCGGGACGAATGTCGCTTCGGTTCGCAAGCGCGTGGCGGCCAGGGTGGGCGACAGGCGCAAGCTGGCCGCTTCCGCGACGACTCGCCCGCTGCGATCGGCCAGGTCGTCCAGCTTCAACTCGGCCCAGGCGTTTTCCAGGCGCGCGTTTTTCATCGCCAGCGAAATATCTTCCAGCGCGATCTCGGCCTTGCCTTGCAGGTCGCCGGGCCGCCACCGGAGCAGCGCGGAGCCGCGCGCCCGCCCGCGTTCGGCCCGCCAGCTGCGGTACGGCTCGGGCATGGCGGGTGCGGCCATATCGAGCAACTCCGCTGCGGAAACCGAGGCGAGCGCGTCGACTTCCATCGCTCCCCGGCGGGGAAGGCGTATGTCCGCCCAGGCGACGGCTTTGCCGAAATGGGACAGGGTGGCGTTCAACAGGGCCCCCCGTTCGTTGATTTGCGCGGACTGGATGGCCAGTTCGGCATCGCCGAGACGGAGCGCGTCGTTGGATAAGGCCAGGCCAGAAATGACCAGTTGGCCGCTGCCGCTCCAGCTGTCTCCCGCAGCGGCTTGCCAGTGCATGCGGCCCCGCGCTTGGCCGCCATCGGGTCGCCAGCCGTCGGGCAGCCAGTGCGAAGCCAGATCGAACAGTGCCCGCGCGGGCAGGTCGATGTTCCCTTCGGCCCGCATGGCACCCGTCTTCGGGCGCTCGAGCGAGATGTCCGCGAGCACCTGATGGTCGCGGAGGAGCCGTCCGTCGATATGCGTGTTGCCGCCACTTTTGTCGGACTGGATATGCAGGGAAGCTCCCCGTAGGGCGTCGGCAATCTGCCCGGATGCGCCGGCCGACGGCCGCTCGAGCGGAGGAATGATCGAGCCGAGATTTTCCAGCAGGCGGCCGCTATCTTCGGCGTCCAGTTCGAAGCGGAATCCGCCGTCCGCCTGCGCGGCGTATTCCAGTGTCAGCAGCACCGGGCCGGAGTGCCCGGCCAGGCTGGCTTGGAAGCGGTCGGGCAGCAGGGTCGCCCGGATTGCCTGTTCGGGGCCGTCCATCGTCAGGCTTGTCCGCCCGTGATCGTCGCGCAAGGCTTCCGCGCGTCCGGAGAATTCGGCGCGGCCCCAGGGGGAGTCAACCTCCCAGACCAGTTGTTCGATGGAACCGTGCTCGAACGGGAAAATCAGCGGGCCGGAATTCGCCGGTCCGATCGCAGCCTGGTCGCGATAGCTCAGGCGCACGTGGGCCCGAACGATGTTCATGCCGACCAGTTCGAGACGCGCGAGGGAGTAATCCACCCGCATATCGTCGAATTCCATTTCGGCGGGACCCAGCGCGGAAGACAGAGTGAAGCCCGCGTGCTCCAGCCTCGCTTCGCTCCAGCCTACCGATTTCAGCTTCAGCCGGGGAGAGCCCAAGCCCGTTTGTTCCGCCCAGCGCAACAGCCCGGTTTCTACCGCCAACGGCAGGTAGTATCGGGTCGCCAGGCCTGCGAGCAGCAGCGATAAACCGGTAATTACGAGGTATCGATATCGGCGTATGGGGGTCAAGGATTCTACTGGGTAGCGATGTGGGGGTACGCGGCGGCAGCCGGAGTTTGCGCACGGCACTGCCGGCGAGCCATGAGTTTGCGGCGGTTCCTAGACGAAGGAAAGTGGGGTCGCCGCTGCGCCGCTTGAAATGTTGCTCATACCCGTATAATTTGCCCCATATTGGGCCGATAGCTCAGCTGGGAGAGCGCCGCGTTCGCAATGCGGAGGTCGTGAGTTCGATCCTCATTCGGTCCACCAATCACAAGGGCTCGGATAGTCTCCGGGCCCTTTTTCTTGCCTGAAATTCTCGCGTGGCGCGGGGTTCTGGCCATCCGTGCTGCGCGGCTGCCTTGCCGGGGTCATCGACCTGACTATCGGCCGCACCACTACCTTATTCCGGCGTTGATCCAGCCCGAAGCCAAGCGAATGGTGATGCTCGGAGCATCGAGCACTCGCCCGGCGTGCGGCAACCTGATAAATTGCGATTTTTGCGATTGAAACCGACTTTATGCGATTTGAACAACCGATGCCGGAGCGTCGCTATGACTGAACCGTGGGTATCTGTCGACCAGATTGCCGAGCATCTGGGCGTGACACGCGACTCGATCTATCGCTGGATCGACCGCAAGGGTCTGCCCGCGCACCGCCTGGGTCGGCTGTGGAAGTTCCAGGTATCCGAGGTCGATGATTGGGTGCGCGCGGGTGGCGCGGATGAAGAAAAACACGGTGATGCCCCCAGTGCATCGCCTCGCAAGTAGAGGGACGGCCTGAATGCCCACATTGAACTGGATCGGCAAGGAAGCCGTCGTCAAACACCATAGTGCCGTACCTTTCAGACTGCTGGAGCCGGTGCCTGAGCTGTCTTGCCCCCCACGCCCCACGGGAGAGCTGTCGGCGGGGATGGCCAGCGGCAACCTCATCGTGCAGGGCGACAATCTGCACGCGCTCAAGGCGCTGCTGCCGCGTTACGCGGGGCAGGTGAAATGCATCTACATCGACCCGCCGTACAACACCGGCAACGAGGGCTGGGTCTACAACGACAACGTCAATAGTCCCGAGATTCGTCGTTGGCTGGGCGAAGTGGTGGGCAAGGAAGGTGAGACCCTGGACCGCCACGACCGCTGGCTGTGCATGATGTATCCGCGGCTGGTGCTGCTGAGGCAGTTCCTGCGGGAGGACGGGGCGATTTTTGTTTCCATCGACGACAACGAGGTGGCGACGCTACGGTTGTTGATGGATGAGATTTTTGGGGCGAAAAATTTCGTTGCCACGGTGTTATGGCAGAAGGTGTACGCACCAAAGAATTCGGCTAAGCACTTCTCCGAGGACCATGACTTTATAGTGGTGTACGCGACCAATGCCGAGCGTTGGAAACCGAATCTAGTTAATCGGGGAGAGAAACAAGATAAAGCGTATAAAAATCCGGACAACGATCCGCGAGGACCATGGCGAGCCGATGGGATGTCAGCTCGAAACTTCTACAGTAAGGGGCTATACACCATAACCTGTCCGTCCGGAAGGGCTATTTCAGGACCACCGAAGGGGCGCTATTGGGTTTATTCGGAAGAAAAGTTCCGTGCGCTCGACGCGGATAATCGTATTTGGTGGGGGGTGGATGGAAACAACAATCCTGCGGTAAAGCGTTTTATCTCAGAGGTGAAGCAAGGAGTGGTGCCTCAGACTTTATGGATGTATGACGAGGCCGGGCACACGCAAGAGGGTAAGAAAGAACTCTTGGAAATTCTGGAATTTGACACGTCGGGCGATGTCTTCATCACCCCAAAACCCACCCGCCTGATCCAGCGCATCCTGCAAATTGCCACCGATAAGGATTCGTTGATCCTCGACAGCTTCGCCGGTTCCGGTACCACCGGCCACGCGGTGCTCAAACAGAACGCCGAGGACGGCGGCGGCCGCCGCTTCATCCTGGTGGAGATGGACGAAAACATCGCCCGCAACGTGACCGCGGAGCGCGTTCGGCGGGCGGTGCAGGGTTATGCCAAAGGCGCCCTCACCCCGGCCCTCTCCCAGGGGGAGAGGGAGAAAAATCGGGTCGAAGGCCTGGGCGGCGGCTTTCAGTTTTGCCGCCTGTCCGCCGAGCCCTTGTTCACCGCCGACGGCCAGATACGCCCCGATGTGAGCTACGCCCAACTGGCCGAATTCGTCTGGTTCGCCGAAACCGGCACGGGATTTATGCCCTCATCCCCCGCCCTTCTCCCAGAGGGAGAAGGGCGCCAAGAGCCCCTCGCCCTCTGGGAGAGGGGGTGGGGTGAGGGCTCTTTGTCCCCCTTGTTAGGCATCCACGAAGGCCGCGCCATCTATCTGCTCTACAACGGCATCCTCAAGGACAAATCGCCCGCTGGCGGCAACGTGCTGACCGGCCCGGTGTACGAGCTATTGCCCCGGTTCGATGGCCCCAAGGTGATCTACGCCGCCGCGAACCGCATGGGCGCACGGGCTGCGCGGGAAAACATCGCTTTCAAGCAGACGCCGTACGCCTTGGAGGTGTGACATGCCTATCGTTAGCCAGTTTTACGGCATCATCATCCGCATGTTTTTCGACGAACATGCGCCTCCGCACTTCCATGCCCAATATGGCGAATACAAGGCTACCATCGACATTCGCGCGTTAACCATCGTCGAAGGCCGGCTGCCGCGCCGCGCATTGGAACTGGTGTTGGATTGGGCCGAATTACATCAGGCAGAGTTACTGGAGGACTGGGACCTGTGTCAAGGACACCAGCATCCGAACCGGATCAGGCCCTTGGAATAGAGAAGAAGAGGAGTAATGCCTATGAACTCCGATGTGGTCGATGTGCAGTTGATTGGACATCTCGAATTCACCGTCACGTTCGCCGATGGATTGACCGGACGGGTTCGGATGTTGCCCTCCCACTTATATGGGGTGTTCGAGCGCTTGAAAGATCCGGAATTTTTCAAGTCCGCTCGGGTGGTGGATGGCTTTGTGTCTTGGCCCGGTGAAATCGATCTCGCGCCGGACGCGATGCATGCCGCCATTCGAGAACGGGGGGAATGGATATTGTCGTGAGCGGTATTTTGTTACGGTGTGGCCGGAGTAAAGCAGACAATAAGCGAGATGACTCATGAGTACCGAAGAAATCATCAATTCCGCGCTGAAACTCGCTCCAGAAGAGCGTTTTGAATTGATAGACCGGGTGCTGCATAGCCTGGATCGCCCCGATCCGGAAATCGATCGCATCTGGATCGAAGAGGCGGAGCGGCGTCTTGCCGCTTATCGCGCCGGAGAAGCGAAGGGAGTTCCGGCGGAAGACATTTTCGGGGATTTTTAATTGATGCGCGTGGAGTTTTCTCCAGAGGCGAAGGCCGAGTTCGAGGAGGGCGAGCGTTTCTACGAGCGGCAAGTACCTGGCCTGGGTGCTCGATTTCGGGAGGAGGTAAAGCAGGCATTGGTGCGTCTGCGAACCTGGCCCTTGGCCTGTCCGGTGGAGAGGGGCGATATTCGGCGATATATTTTGAGCCGTTTTCCCTACAAGCTTCTTAATTCGGTGGAATCCGACCGGATTTACATCATCGCCGCGGCTCATTCGCATCGGGCGCCGGATTATTGGATCGAGCGTATCAGCCCATGACGGTTTCCTTCTCGCCCAAAACCTACCAATCCCAAGTCCTCGAAAGCGTCGAGGCGTATTTCCAAGCCTGTCACGAATTGCCATCGCCTTCGATTGCCTTCACTACGACCACTGAACGGCTGTGGGGACGCGGCAACCCGTACAACCCGCTGTCTGGCTTTCCGACCGACATGCCGTATTTTTGCTTGCGCGTGCCCACCGGCGGCGGCAAGACCTGGCTGGCGGCGAAGAGCGTGGCCCTGGTCAATACGCATCTGTTACGCTGCGAGCACAGCGTGATCCTGTGGCTGGTGCCCAGCAAGCCTATCCGTGAACAGACGCTCAAGACCCTGAAGGATCGAACCCACCCCTACCACGCCGCTCTGCGCGAGGCTGGCCCCGTCAACGTGATGGATCTGGAAGAAGCCAAGAGCGTGACGCGCGCCACGCTGGACACGTCGACCACCATCATCGTGGCCACGCGGCAGGCATTTCAGGTGGAGGAAGAGGAATGCCGCAAGGTGTACCAGTCCAGCGGTGCACTGATGCATCACTTCGACAAGCTCTCACCCACCCAGCACGATGAATTGCTGAGCGAGGGCGAAGGTGCGGAGCGCACCACACCCTATTCGCTGGCCAATGTGCTGCGCCTGCGCCGTCCGTTCGTGATCGTCGACGAGGCGCACAACAGCCGTACGGAACTGGCGTTCGACATGCTGGCGCGCTTCAGGCCCAGCGGCGTGATGGAGTTGACCGCCACGCCCGATCTGGAGCGCACGCCCAGCAACGTGCTGCACAGCGTCTCCGCCGCCGAGCTGAAAGCGGAGGAAATGATCAAGCTGCCGGTGGTGCTGGAAACCGAGCCGAACTGGCAGCAGTGCCTGGCCGATGCCATCGGCCGCCGTGATGCCCTGCATAAGCTGGCGGACGAGGAACGCCGGGCTGGCGCGGCTTATCTGCGGCCGCTGGTGCTGATTCAGTCGGAACCGCGCCGCGCGGGGGTGGAGACCCTGGATTTTGAGAAGGTGCGCCACGAGCTGATCACCAACCACGGTGTTCCGGCCAGCGAGATCGTGGTGGCCACCGGCGAGGAAAAAGGACTGGAGCAGATTGACGCCAACTACAAGCCGGGCATCGCCGACCCGGCCTGCCCAGTGAAGTTCGTCATCACCCAAAAAGCATTAGCCGAAGGCTGGGATTGCCCCTTCGCTTACGTCCTGGTGAGCATGGCCTCGCTGCATTCGGCCACCGCGGTGGAACAGTTGCTTGGGCGCGTGCTTCGGCAACCGGGCGCCAGCCATCGGCAGGCCAAGGCATTGAACCAGTCCTATGCCTTCGTGGTGTCGCGTAACTTTGCCGAAACCGCAGCGGCCTTGCGTGACCGCCTGGTGGCGGGTGCCGGCTTCGAGAGGCGCGAGGTGACCGAATTCGTTACCGCCGCCAAGGCCGAGCAAGCGCGGCTGGATCTGGATGGCCACGCTGGGCGTGTCGTCGTTCGGCCGGTAGCGATTACCTTGTCGGAAAAGCCCGATCTGAAGAGCGTGCCCAAGCCGGTGCGCGACAAGGTTAGCTGGGACGGCAAGCTCAACACGCTGACAATCAGCACGCCACTGACCGAGGATGAAGCCGAAGTCCTCAAGGCATCGGTCAGCTCCGAAACGGCTGCGGCGGCCATAGTGGAGGCGGCAGAAGTCAGCCGCACCACGGCCATTGAATTTTTCCAGACGCCGGCTGAGTTGGGGGAGCGGTTCCGCGTGCCGCAACTGGCGTTGCGCGTTCAGGGCGAGCTGCAATTGTTCGATGACCCGGAGGTGCTGGAGTATCCCTGGGACTTGTCGTTCTACGATGCAGCGCCAACGGCCGATGACCTGACGGCTCTCGGTGCCGCGCTGAAAGTTTCCGAAGGCGGTGAAATCGACATCGACGGCAGCGGCAAGGTCATTTCCCGCTTTCTGCCGGAATTGCAGCGCGATCTTGGTCTCGTCTATCAGCCGGAAAATTGGGATGAAGTGCGTTTGGCCGCCTGGCTGTGCCGCAACCTGCCCGAGCCTTCGCTGACCCATGCCAGCAAGCAAGCTTTCGTGGCGGCTTGGCTGACCGAGCTGCTGCGCCGGGAGGGCTACACGTTGGCCCGCGCCAACCTGCAGAAGTTCCTGATCCGCAATTTGATGGAGGCGCGCATCCGGGAGCTGCGTAATCAGGCGGTCGGCCAGGCGTTCCAGCAGGCTCTTTTTGCGGATTACGCCGCATCACGCGTGGCCGTGACCGATCATTACGCTTTCGAGTTTCACGCCCAAGCCTATGCGCCCAGCCGCGACTACGACAGGCGATTCGGACATTTCGATTTCCGCAAGCACTTCTACGGGCGCATGGGCGACTTCGACAGCAAGGAGGAGTTCGAGTGTGCCTGCTGGCTGGATATCCAAGCCCAGCAAGGCCGTATCCAGTTTTGGGTACGCAACCTTGTACGGCGTGAAGGCAGCTCGTTCTTCCTGCAAAAGGCCGACGGTCGTTTCTATCCGGATTTCCTCTGCCAGTTGCCGGGTGCGGAAGGCGAACCCGGACCTATCCTCGCCGTCGAGTACAAGGGGGCGGACCGCTGGAATTCGGCCGAGGATGACCGCTTGATCGGCGGCCTGTGGGCCAATCTGTCCGAGGGACGCTGCCGTTTCGTGATGGTTAAAGACAAGCGCTGGGATAGCATTGAGCCACTGCTGCAATGACGCTTGATTTCGCCACCCTCGACGCCTTGCGCACCCACCACCCCGCGTGGCGGTTGCTCCGTTCGGATCATGCGCCGCTGCTGGCGAGCTTTCTGCGCCGGGTGTTTGTGGTGCCCAATGTGCGGGTGATGGCCTCGGCCGATCTGGCCGAGGCGCTGGAGGACGAGCTGTATGCCCTGCGCCTACAACTGGGAGAGGCGGCATTCCCGAAGCCGGCGCTGGAGTACCTGAACGACTGGGCGGCGCCCGACAAGGGCTGGCTGCGGAAGTTCTACAAGCCGGGTACCGACGAGGCGCAGTTCGATTTGACGCCGTCGACTGAGAAGGCCATCGCCTGGTTGGCGCAATTGTCCGAGCGGCAGTTCGTCGGCACCGAATCCCGGTTGCTGACCCTGTTCGACCTGATCAAGCAGATGAGCGAAGGCAGCGAGGCCGACCCGGTCAAGCGCATCGCCGAACTGCGTAAGAGGCGCGATGAGATTGATGCCGAGATCGCGCGGGTGCTGGCGGGCGAAATGCCGCTGCTGGACGACACGGCGCTGAAGGACCGCTTCCAGCAATTCATGCAGGGGGCGCGGGAGTTGCTCACCGATTTTCGCGAGGTGGAGCACAACTTCCGCCAGCTCGACCGGCGCGTCCGCGAGCGCATCGCATTATGGGAAGGCAGCAAGGGAGAACTGCTCGAAGAGATCATGGGCGAGCGCGACGCGATCGTCGACTCCGACCAGGGCAAGAGCTTCCGCGCCTTCTGGGATTTCCTGCTGTCCAGCCGTCGCCAGGAGGAGTTGACCGAATTGCTGGACCGGGTGTTGGCCTTGCCCGTCGTGGCCGATCTGAAGCCCGATGCCCGTACGCGCCGCGTGCACTACGACTGGATGGAGGCCGGCGAGCACACCCAACGTACCGTGGCAGCTTTGTCGCAGCAATTGCGGCGCTTTCTCGACGACCAGGCCTGGCTGGAGAACCGCCGCATCATGGATATCCTGCACGGCATCGAGAGCAAGGCGCTAGCGCTGCGGGAGATGCCGCCGGCCGGCAACGTGATGGAGTTGGCCGAATCCTGCGCCGACATCGAGCTCGCGATGGAACGCCCGCTGTTCACCCCGACGGTGAAGCCAGTCATCGCCAGCTTGGCCTTGCAGGCGGGCGAAGAGGATATCGACCCGTCGGCTCTGTTCGATCAGGTGGTGGTGGACAAGGCTCGGCTGACCCGCCACATCCGTCACGCCTTGCAAGACAAGGCGCAGATTACCCTGAGAGAACTGGTGGCCACCCAGCCTTTGCAGCAGGGACTGGCCGAATTGGTGGCCTATCTGCAATTGGGCAGCGACTCCTTCAGCGCCGTGGTGGATGAGGGCATGATCGAAGTTATCCCGTGGGCGGCCGTGTCGGCCGATGGCGAGCATGTGACCCGAAACGCGCGACTGCCGCGGGTGATCTTCACGCAGTGAATGGAGCAGGCCCCATAGAGGCAAGCAATGGAAGAAGAATTTACCAGTACCTCGCCTACGCCTACGCCCGCAGCCGATTTGTCGGTGTTGCTGATCGGTCTGCTCAAAGGCGTGCTCTACCGGGAAAACGACGAACGGCAATGGGCGGCCCTGCTCAATCTGCAAGCACGGGTGCGAGACTACGTGGCCGTGCTCAACCTCGACCTGGTACTGGACGAAGCCGAAGGTTACGCCTTCCTCAAGAGCCGCCCCGAGCCTGCTGAAGACGATACGGCGCCGCGTCTGCCGCGGCTGGTGGCACGCCGGCCCTTATCCTTCCCGGTAAGTTTGTTGCTGGCCTTGCTGCGCAAAAAGCTGGCCGAGTTCGATGCCAGCGGCGGCGATACGCGCTTGGTGTTGAGCCGCGACGAGATCGCGGAACTCGTGCGGGTGTTTCTGCCGGCTGGCCCCAACGAGGCGAGGCTGATCGACCAGATCGAAACCCACATCAACAAAGTGGTGGAGCTTGGCTTTCTGCACAAACTCAAGCCTGCTTCAACCGGGACTACCGTTCCAGCCAGCTACGAGGTGCGGCGCATACTGAAGGCCTTTGTCGATGCGCAATGGCTGGCTGAATTCGATGCCCGACTGGCCGTCTACCAGTCCGACTTGTCGGAGCCGGCAAGCACCGAGGAGGGAAAAGGTCATGAATGACCAGCAATCCCTGGAATTGGACTTCGTCGCCGACGACGCACTGTCGGGTTATCGCCTGATGAGGCTGGAAGTGCTCAACTGGGGTACCTTCGATGGTCGGGTATGGACGCTGCAACTGGACGGCAAGAACGGCTTGCTTACCGGCGACATCGGTTCGGGCAAGTCCACCCTCGTGGACGCCATCACCACCTTGCTGGTGCCGGCGCACCGCATTGCCTACAACAAGGCGGCCGGAGCCGACAGCAGGGAGCGTACCCTTCGTTCCTATGTGCTCGGACACTACAAATCCGAGCGCAACGAAATTACCGGCGCGGCCAAGCCGGTGTCCTTGCGCGACCACAGCAGCTATTCGGTCATCCTCGGGGTGTTCGGCAACGCCGGTTACAACCTGACGGTGAGCCTGGCGCAGGTGTTCTGGATGAAGGAAGCCCAGGGACAGCCGGCACGCTTCTTCGTGACGGCGGAGCGCGGTTTGGCTATCGCGTCGGACTTCGCCCAGTTCGGTTCGGAGATCGGGCAGTTGCGCAAGAAATTGCGGGGGCAGGGCGCGGAACTGCACGACAGCTTTCCGCCCTATGCGGCCTGGTTCAGGCGCCGTTTCGGCATAGAGAACGAGCAGGCGTTGGAATTGTTCCACCAAACGGTGTCGATGAAATCGGTCGGCAATCTCACGGACTTCGTACGCAGCCATATGCTGGAGCCGTTCGATGTGGTGACTCGCATCAAGGCCCTGATCGGCCATTTCGACGACCTTAACCGCGCCCATGAGGCGGTGCTCAAGGCACAACAGCAGGTGGAACTGCTGACGCCGCTGGTGGCGGATTGCACGCGTCATGGAGATCAGGTGGCCGAGGTGAACCGTTTGCGCCATTGTCGCGAGAGTCTGCGGGCACATTTTGCCGGCCTGAAACTGGGGCTGTTGGACAAGCGCCTACGCCTCCTGAACGAAGAATGGGAGAGAGTGGATGGGCAGGTGTGGCGACTGGACTCCTCGCGCGAAGAGCAGGGCCGCCAGATCGACGAGCTGAAGCAGGCCATCAACGACAACGGTGGAGACCGCCTGGAGCGGCTCGCGGCCGAGATCCGCGCGAAGTCGCAACTGCGCGATACGCGCAAGGCCAAGGCCGGACGATACGGCGAGCTGGCAGCCGTGTTGGGCGAAACCATGGGCACGGACGACGCCACCTTTACCGCGCAGCGGGCGCAATTCAGAAGCTGGCGCGAGGATGTTCGTAACCGTGACGCCGATCTGCAAAACGCCCTGACCGAACACGGTGTGACTCTGCGGCAGGGCAAGCAGGAACACGACCAGCTGTCGGCTGAAATCGAAAGCCTCAAGCGCCGACGCAGCAACATCGACGACACGCAAATCCAGATACGCGCCGCACTGTATGCTGCATTGAATCTGAACGGGGACGACATGCCGTTCGCAGGCGAGTTGATCCAGGTACGTGATGACGAGCGCGACTGGGAAGGCGCGGCCGAACGCTTGCTACGAGGCTTCGGCCTATCGCTGCTGGTGCCCGACGTCCGCTACAAGGCCGTGGCGGAATGGGTGGATGGTAGCCATCTGCGTGGGCGCCTGGTGTATTTCCATGTGCGGCCGCGCAAGGCGGGTGAACTGCCCGAACTGCACCGTGATTCCTTGGTGCGCAAGCTGGCCATCAAGCCCGATACGCCCCACTACGACTGGTTGGAACGCGAACTCGCCCACCGTTTCGATGTGGCCTGCTGCGCCACCCAGGATCAATTCCGCCGCGAGACGCGCGCCGTCACCCGCGCGGGCCAGATCAAGGATCCGACAGGCCGTCACGAGAAGGACGACCGCCATCGCATCGACGACCGCAGCCGTTACGTGCTGGGTTGGACCAACAGTGCCAAGATCGCCGTAATGGAAGCCAAGCGACGCCAGCTCGAAACCCGCCTAGAGGAGTTGGGCGGTCAAATGGGCAAGATCGACGCGGAGCGCAAGAGTTTACGGGGTCGGCTCGACGCGCTGGCCGGGCTGGAGGAGTTCACCGCCTTCGAAGAATTGGACTGGGCCAGCGTGGCGGCGGCGATCGCTACGCTGGAAGACGAGCGCCGGGCTTTGGAATCGACGTCCGATGTGTTGAAGGAATTGAACGGGCGGCTGCGGGATCTGCAGCAAGCGCTCAAGGAGACCGAAGCCGGATTGCGGACCGCACTCGAAAAACGCGGTGACGTACTTCAGCGCCAAAAAGCAGCACAAGATCTGCACCAGCAAACTGCTTTGCTCCTGCAGGACGCTGCTATCGATCCACCGCTTTCGGCCACTTTGGAAACTATGCAGGCCGAAGCGCTCGGCGAGCATCAGCTGACCGTTGAATCCTGCGACAACCGTGAGCAGGATGTACGCAGCTGGCTTCAAACCAGGATCGACAACGAAACCAAGGCGCTGAACCGCCTGGCCGAAAAGATCATCAAGGCCATGGCGTCCTTCAAGGAGGCATTCAAGCTCGAAACGGCGGAAATGGATGCCAGCCTCGAAGCGGCCTTCGAGTATGAGAGCTTGCTGACGCAGTTGAACAGGGACGACCTGCCGCGCTTCGTGGTGCGTTTCAAGGAACTGCTCAACGTCAACACCATCAACGAGATCGCCAACTTCAACGCCCAACTGGCCCGCGAGCGAGAGACCATCAAGGAGCGCATCGCCCACATCAATAAGTCCCTGGGCGAGATCGACTACAACCCCGGACGTTACATCGTGCTGGAGTCGCAGGCCAGCCCCGATGCGGAGATCCGTGACTTCCAACAAGAACTGCGCGCCTGTACCGAGGGTGCGGTCACGGGCTCGGAGGACGCCCAGTATTCGGAAGCCAAATTCCTGCAGGTCAAGGCCATCATAGACCGCTTCAAGGGACGCGAGGGTTTGACCGAAGCGGATCGTCGCTGGACCGCGAAGGTAACGGACGTGCGCAACTGGTTCCTGTTCGCCGCCTGCGAGCGTTGGCGCGAGGATCACAGCGAGCACGAACACTACTCGGATTCCGGCGGCAAATCGGGAGGTCAGAAGGAAAAGCTGGCCTACACCATACTGGCCGCCAGCCTGGCTTACCAGTTCGGGCTGGAGTGGGGCGCAGTGCGCTCCCGTTCGTTCCGCTTCGTGGTCATCGACGAGGCCTTCGGCCGGGGCTCGGATGAATCGGCGCAATACGGCCTGAAGTTATTCCGCCAACTCAACCTGCAACTGCTGATTGTCACGCCACTGCAGAAGATCCACATCATCGAGCCCTTCGTGTCCAGTGTGGGTTTCGTGTACAACGAGGGTGGCCGAGCGTCCAAGTTGCGCAACCTGTCCATAGAGGAATACCGGGTGCAGAAAGCCAACATGACAGCGCAGGCCGTGCAGGGCATTGCGCCGTGACTTGGACGACTCCGAAGGACTTGAAGGTGCAACTGGCGCGGATGTGGGAACGGGGCGAGTTGTTGCGTGACGCGGTGACGGGCCATGCGCGATTCCCCTTGCGCCTGACCCTCAAAGCCCCGGGTTCTACGGACATCACGGATCGCTTCGAGTCGGTGCGCGCCTGGGCGGCGGAGCTGGCGACGGCCGCCCCGATGCGCGTGGAGTGGCGGGAGGTGCGCCACCGGGTTCAGGGGGTGCAACGCCTCCCATCCAGCGTCTGGATCGACTCCATGGAGAACGCGCTGACTTGGCTGGGCAGACGCCGTGACTGGGAGCGTTTCTCGGCACTGGTCGCTGCGACGAAGGTCGCGCATCCGGCATTGCTGTTCTGGCTTGAACGGCATCCGCTGCAAGCCTTGGAGTTGGCGGACGATTGGCCCCGATTGCTGGCCGTGGTGGGCTGGCTCATGGCTCATCCCCGTCCCGGCATCTACCTGCGCCAGGTGGACTTGCCCGGCGTGCACAGCAAATTCATCGAGACCCACCGCAGCGTATTGACCGGCTTGCTTGATCTGGCGCTACCCGGCGATGCCGTGGATCTCACCAAGACCGGCGTCGGCCAGTTTGCCACGCGCTACGGTTTTCTGGACAAACCGCCGCGTATTCGCTTCCGGGTGATCGATCCGGAAATCCAGTCGGTCCGTGGGCTGGTCTGCCCCGACATGACACTGGATGCCGACAGTTTCAGCCGTCTGAAGTTGGACGTTCGCCGCGTATTCATTACCGAGAACGAAACCAACTTTCTGGCCTTTCCCCGCGCAAAGGAGGCCATAGTGATCTTCGGGGCCGGTTACGGCTGGGATGCTCTGGCGCGCAGCCTTTGGCTGAAAGATTGCGCCATGTACTACTGGGGTGATATCGACACCCACGGGTTTGCCATTCTGGATCAGCTGCGCGGTCAGTTTGCCCACGTCGAATCATTCTTGATGGACCGGGAAACCCTGAATGTGCACGCCGCCGTTTGGGGTGTCGAGGACAAGCCCGTGCTGGCCGACTTGTCCAGGCTGATTGCGGACGAGTGCGCACTTTACGACGATCTGCGCGACAATCGCATCCGCCAGAGCCTGCGCCTCGAGCAGGAATACGTGGGCTTTGGCTGGCTGAGCAAGCGACTGGAAAGCCTGCTGAAGCGCGCTGACCAGGTCGAGTAAGTCGTCCTGGTGATTTACAGTGTGTCTGGCAGCCAAGTCATCATTTATCTGATAGTGGATGGCCGGCGCGACATGCCGTCGGTGCTGGCTCGCAGATTGTTGAGTGCGTGGCCATCAACAATCTGCGCCAGTAATCGAGCGCGAATTAGTCGATCTTCGTTACGAGACTATTCACCCGCAAGCGGCGGCGGACATCGGGCCGAATGATAAAATCGCCCCACACCGCGGCGCCGTTCGCGGTCGCTCCGTCCACTACGTTTACTCATCGTCATGCAAACCGGTAAAAACAAGATCGTCTTATCGACCAGGCGGGAGATCCATTGCATGGGCCCCAGCATCGGCCTGAACCTGACAACACCCCCGGGCGGCTGGCGCATCACCACCGGTTACGATGATGTCATCCATGCCAGAGCCGATGGTTCCTGGTTGGACGATGTCTTGTCGAACGCCGAGGCCCGGGAGATCGCCGAATATATGATCAAGGCCTGGACGGAATACCGGGATTCGATTCCTTCCGATCCGTGAGTTTCGCCGTCGCCAGGGCGGCTTAGCGTCTCCGGCGCGTAACCCGACGCAAGAACCGTCGGGTTACGCCGAAAAGATGGCTAACCCGACCTACGGTCTACAACCGTCAAAGCATCAGCCGGCGGAAATTGGGGTCGACTTCGCCAGTTACCCATAGCGTTTCGAATTCTTCCAGCAGCTTCATGGCGCGGCGCGGGGCGTTGGGCCAAGCCGATCCGGTGCAACGACGCGGGTCCATCCGTTGGAGACTGTGGCGGCGATCGCCGATCAGCAGGCCTTGCGTAACGCCTTGTTGGTCCGGCGGGAGGACACGGATTTCCATGTGGCTGGTGAGGCGCAAGGCCAGTTCAATGAGCGGGTGGCCGCTCAGCACCAGGGATCGGGGATCGATCAGCAGGATGCGCACCCGGCTGTGCGGGCTGCCCAGCACCACTTGCTTCACGGCCTCGACGAACTCCTTGTCTGCGTAAGCCGGCAGTTCGGGGTCGCCGGCGGCCAGATCCAGATAGCGGCGGCTGGCGCTGACGAAACGGGTTGCGCAGTACGTCAGCTCGGCGGGGTTGTCGAAGCGCTGTTCTTCGCCGGAAGCGGTGGGGTTTTCCAAGGTAGGCTGGGATGACCGCAGGGAATCCCAGCTTTCCGGGCCGTTTGCCGGAATTCGCTCCCGCTCATTCCAGCCTACATCGCTGGGAGAGGGCATGGTGAGGGTTGAAGGCTTCCCGGTTTCGACTGACACATCGTCCAATCCAGGCGCGGTTTCCCTCACCCCAACCCCTCTCCCACGGGGAGAGGGGCCTAAGTCGTCGTTTTCGCCGCCAGCGGGTGGAAGTTTGCTATCGCTCATCCGACGAAGGCCCCGTCCTGTATCTTCTTGATCTCGTCGCGCAGCCTGGCGGCTTCCTCGAATTCCAGCTCGCGGGCGGCGGCGTACATCTTTTCCTCCAACTGCTTGATGAGCTTGGCGGCTTCGTTGGGCTTGAGGGTCTGGTAATCGGCCGCGGGTTCGGCGGCCTTGAGCTTGGTCTTGCCCGGCTTGCCCGTGTAGCTCACGCCCTGGCCGGGGATGGGCAGTTCCAAAATGTCGGTGACGTTGCGCTGTACGGTCTTGGGCGTGATGCCCATCTTCTCGTTGTGGGCCACCTGCTTGGCGCGGCGGCGCTCGGTTTCTTCCAACGCACGCTCGATGGAGCCGGTGCGCTTGTCGGCATAGAGGATGGCCTTGCCGTGCAGATTGCGTGCGGCCCGGCCTATGGTCTGGATCAGCGAGACGGTGGAGCGCAAGAAGCCTTCCTTGTCGGCGTCGAGAATGGCGACCATCGAGACTTCGGGGATGTCCAGGCCTTCGCGCAGCAGGTTGATGCCGACCAGCACGTCGAACTTGCCTAGGCGCAGATCGCGGATGATCTCGACCCGCTCGACGGTCTCCACGTCGGAGTGTAGATAGCGCACGGCGACGTCGTGGTCGAGCAGGTATTCGGTCAGGTCTTCCGCCATGCGCTTGGTCAGCGTGGTGACCAGCACGCGCTCTTGGGCCGCGACGCGCTGACGGATTTCCGAGAGCAGGTCGTCGACCTGGGTGCCGGCCGGGCGGATTTCCACATCCGGGTCGACCAGGCCGGTGGGCCGCACCACCTGCTCGATCACCGCGCCGGAGTGCTCGCGCTCGTAGGGCCCCGGCGTGGCGGAGATATAGATGCGCTGGCCCGTACGCGCCTCGAACTCCTCGAACTTCAGAGGCCGGTTGTCCAGCGCCGAGGGCAGGCGGAAACCGTATTCCACCAGGGTTTCCTTGCGCGCGCGGTCGCCGCGGAACATGCCGCCGATCTGAGGGATGGTGACGTGGCTCTCGTCGATGACGATGAGGGCGTCATCCGGCAAATAGTCGAACAGGGTGGCCGGCGGCTCGCCGGCCTTCTGCCCGGACAGATGGCGCGAGTAGTTTTCGATGCCGGAGCAATAGCCGACTTCCAGGATGATCTCCATGTCGTACAGGGTGCGCTGTTCCAGGCGCTGGGCTTCGACCAGCTTGTTCTGGCCGCGCAGCACTTCCAGCCGCTCCTTGAGCTCGACCTTGATTTCGTCGACCGCCGCCAGCAGCTTCTCGCGCGGCGTGACATAGTGGGACTTGGGATAAACGGTGTAGCGGGCGATGCGGGCGAGGATCTCGCCGGTAAGCGGGTCGAACAACGACAATCGCTCGATCTCGTCGTCGAACAACTCGACGCGCAAGGCCTCGCGCTCCGATTCGGCCGGATAGATGTCGATGATCTCGCCGCGCACGCGGAAGGTAGCGCGGCGCAGCTCGGTGTCGTTGCGCGTGTATTGCAGCTCGGCCAGGCGGCGCAGCAGCTTGCGCTGGTCCATCAGGTCGCCGCGCACCAGGTGCAGCACCATCTCGAAATAAGAGGCCGGCTCGCCCAAGCCGTAGATGGCCGACACCGTGGCCACGATCACCACGTCGCGCCGCTCGATCAAGGCTTTGGTGGCGGACAGCCGCATCTGCTCGATGTGCTCGTTGAGCGAGGCGTCCTTGGCGATGTAGGTATCGGAGGAGGGGACGTAGGCTTCCGGCTGGTAGTAGTCGTAATAAGAGACGAAATACTCCACCGCGTTTTCCGGGAAGAAATCCTTCATTTCGCCGTAAAGCTGCGCCGCCAGGGTCTTGTTGGGCGCCATGATGAGCGCCGGTCGTTGTTCCTGGGCGATGACGTTGGCCACGGTGAAGGTCTTGCCGGAACCGGTCACGCCCAGCAAGGTCTGGTGCAGCTCGCCGTCGTGCAAGCCTTCCAGCAATTGGCGTATCGCTTCCGGCTGGTCGCCGGCCGGCTCGAAACGGCTGTGCAGACGGAATTTCTTTTCCCGCGCCGGTTCTTCCGCGTCCGCGCCCTGGACCTCGCCCATGTGCGACTGCTGCCACTTCTTCGCCAGTTCTTTCATTTCACTACCCGCTCACCGGCGCCGAAACGCGCGCCTGTTAGCCGGATGATAACGCATCGCGAGGGTATAGCGGCGGCCGCGCTGGCCGGCACAGTGGGATGTGCTAAGCGGTAGCGAAGCGCATCGTTCGCGATTTATGGGCTTCGTTCCTCTGCACATCCTATGGCACTCAGCTTGTAGGCCGGGATGAGCAACGGGTGAGCTTGTTGCCGGAATTCGCTGCCGCTCATTCCAGCCTACCCCTGCCGCCCGAGCGCAATTGGCGCTGCCGGCGAACCGTTCGGGGTATGCAGCGGTTTCAGTTCGCCTTCTGCGCCAGGCGGCTGTGATGGATCGAGTAGGCGAAATAAACCAGCAAGCCGAGCGCCAGCCAGATCAGAAAACGGTACCAGGTAGTGGCGGGCAGGAAGGCCATCAAGGCCGAGCATGACAGTGCGCCAAGCACCGGGAAAACCGGATTGGCGGGCGTGCGGAAAGGGCGGTGCAAGGCGGGCTGCCTGTGGCGCATCACCATGACGCCCAGACAGACCAGCACGAAGGCGAACAAGGTGCCGATGTTCACCAGCTCGGCGAGCTCACCCAGCGGAATGAAACCGGACACGGTCGCAATCGCCAAACCGCACAGCACGATGACGCGTACCGGCGTCTGGGTGCGCTCATGGACGGCCGAGAATGCGGGCGAGAGCAAGCCGTCGCGCGACATGGCGAAGATGATGCGGGTCAGCGCGTAGTACAGCACCAGCATGACGGTGGTCAGCCCGGCGATCACCCCGGTCGCCACCAGGGCGGATGCCCAGTTGAAACCCAGCAGGTGCAGGGCATGCGCCACGGGAGAGGACACGTTCAACTCGGTATAAGGAACCAGGCCGGTCAACAGGCCCGACACGATGATATAAACCAGGGTGCAGAAACCCAGCGAGGCGATGATGCCGATGGGCAGGTCCCGTCTGGGGTTATGGGCCTCCTCGGCTGCGGTCGACACCGCGTCGAAGCCGACATAGGCGAAGAACACGAGGGAGGCCGCTGCCAGCACCCCGACCGGCTTGCCCGCCGGGTTGTGTTCGAACCAGCCGTAGGGCAGGAAGGGCGTCCAGTTGGCCGGATCGACATTGAAAGCCGCGAGGGATACGAATACCGTGATGGTCAACACCTTGATCGTCACCATGACGGTATTCAGCCGCGCGCTTTGTTTGACGCCGACGATCAGCAGGACCATCAGCATCAAAACGATGGCGCTGGCCGGCAGGTTCACATAGCCTCCCAGCGACGGAGCGCGGGTCAACGATACCGGCAAAGGCAGGCCGATGGCGGTCAGCGCGTTGGAAAAATAGCCGGACCAGCCGTTGGCCACCGCCGCCACGGAAATGCTGTACTCCAGTATCAGATCCCAGCCTATGATCCAGGCGACCAGTTCGCCGAATGCGGCATAGCTGTAACCGTAGGCGCTGCCGCAGCCGCCGACGCTGGCGGCCAGTTCGGCGTAGGACAAGGCGGCGAAGGCGCAAGCCAGGCCGGCGAATACGAACGACAGGACCACCGCTGGCCCCGCCTGGGTGGCGGCGGCGATGCCCGTTAGCACGAAGATACCCGTGCCTATGATGGCGCCTATGCCGAGCAGGGTGAGGTCCGCCGCACTCAAACAACGGCGCAAACCGGTGTCCTGAAAGTCGTCCGGAGAAGACGCCTTGGTTCGCAAGATTTGCATAACGATCACCGGTATGTGAATAAGGAAGTTCCGCTCATTATGCATCAAACCCCAGCCTCTTTGGCCCAGTCGAAACCGCTTGACGATATCCACGACGGGATGGCGGCCGGTTGAAATTGTCACCGTAATTCTCTATAAGAGGCGCGCTCGGTTGTCGACGACAACACTCGGAATATCCATCACCAATACCTAAAACGAATAAGGAGCGAGACGATGTACAAACTCGGAACATTGATCGGCGCTCTCGCCTTGGCGGGAGTTTCCGGCGTGACTTTCGCCGGCGAATGGCCGGCGCTGCCCTCCAAGGCGCCCGAACCCGCGGACAACCCGACGACCGAGGCCAAGGTCGAGCTCGGCAAGCAGCTCTATCATGATCCGCGTCTGTCTTCGTCCGGCACCGTGGCCTGCGCCTCCTGCCACAACGTTTCGGCCGGTGGTGAAGACAATCGGGCCGGCTCCGTCGGCGTCAAGGCCCAGGTTGGCGGACGCAGCGCGCCCACGGTGTGGAACGCCGCGTTCAATTCCGTGCAGTTCTGGGACGGCCGCGCCGCCAGCCTGGAAGCGCAGGCCAAGGGTCCCGTCACCAATCCCATCGAAATGGGCGCGAAGAGCTGGGACGACGTGGTCGCCCGCTTGAAGCTCATCCCCGGCTATGTGGAAGGCTTCGGCAAGGCGTTCGGCGGTGCCGACGCGGTGACCGCGGACAACGCCGCCAAGGCGATCGCCGCCTACGAGCGTACCCTGATCACCCCGAACAGCGCCTACGACAAGTTCGCCAACGGCGACAGCGGCGCGCTCACCGAACAACAGCAGCGCGGTTTGAAAGCCTTCGCGGAAGTCGGCTGCGTCTCTTGCCACAGCGGACCGGCCTTCAACGGACCTGCGCTCCCGCAGGGTACCGGCTTCTTCCAGAAGTTCCCGACCTACGACAATGGCGCCATCGAAGCCCAATACAACTTCACCAAGGATCTGGGCCGCTACGACGTGACCAAGAACGAGGCCGACAAGCATTTCTTCAAGGTTCCGACCCTGCGCAACATCGCCCTGACCGCGCCGTATTTCCACAACGGCAAGGTCAAGAACCTCGATGACGCCGTCCGCGTCATGGCCAAGACCCAGCTCAACAAGGATCTCGACGCTCAGCAGGTCGGCGATATCGTCGCCTTCCTGAACGGCCTGACCGGCGAGTTCCCGAAACAGGAAATCGCGCGCCTGCCTGCTTATGCCGGCAAGACCTTCGATTTCGAATAAGCGTTAAGATCAAAGTCTGCACCCAAGCGGCCCCTCTCGAGGGGTCGTTTTTTTTGCGCGCGGTACACCGTTCAGCATGGCCGGTGCCCGGGCATACAGGCATCCTCCAGCCGAACCAGCAAACCTATGCCCCGTTATGGGGCATTTTTGTGGCGGTCATCCCGCAGCGCCGGAGCGCTTTGCACCAAAAAAAGGCACAATGAAATCGGCCTGATCCCTTGAACATGGCGAATGTCACGTGGCGTGCGGAATACGCCCCGTGGCGCGCTAATTGCTGCCTCGCCCAATATGACTCCCACTAAATCCGTACAGTTTTATCGACGCATATTGGACAACCTGACCGATGCCGTATTGCTGTTCGACCAGGACTTGTCGCTGTCCTATATCAATATGCCGGGGGAAATTCTGTTCGCGGTCAGCGCGCGCCAGGTATTGGGATCCAGGGCCCAACAGGTTTTCTTCTTCAGCGACCAGTCGGTCGAATCCGACATGCGCCGGGCGCTCGCGACGGGTTCGTCGATCACCAAGCGCAACGTGCTGCTGTCGCTCCCGCTGCACCCCATGACGGTCAATGTCGCCATGACGCCGCTGGTCGACGAGCCTAATCCGGCCCTGCTGGTCGAACTGCAGCAGGTGGACCGGCACTTGCGCATCTCCATGGAGGAGCAACTGATGGCGCAACAGAATGCCTCGCGCATGTTGCTGCGCGGCCTGGCGCACGAAATCAAGAATCCGCTGGGCGGACTGAGAGGCGCGGCGCAATTGCTGGACCGCGAACTGGACGAGGAGCAGCGGGAATACACCCGCATCGTGATCGAGGAGTCCGACCGGCTGCAATCCCTGGTCGACCGCATGCTGGCGCCGCATACGCCGCCGCACAAGAGCCAGCTCAACATACACAAGGTGCTGGAACGCGTGCGCCAGCTGGTGCAGGCGGAGGCGCCGGCCGGGGTTTCCCTGCACCGCGATTACGACCCCAGCATCCCCGACCTGCTGGGCGACAGCGATCAACTGATCCAGGCCATCCTCAACATCGTGCGCAACGCCGCCCAGGCGGTCGGCAGCCGGGGCAACATCACCATCAGGACGCGCATCCATCGTCAGGTGACGCTCGGACACCGCCGCCACCTCCTGGCGGTCAAGATCGAAGTGATAGACGACGGTCCCGGCATCAAGCCGGAACTGTTGAACCAGATTTTTTATCCCATGGTGACCGGGCGCGCCGAGGGCACCGGCCTGGGCCTGTCCATCGCTCAATCGCTGATCAGCCAGCACGGCGGCCTGGTCGAATGCGCGAGCGTGCCTGGCAATACCGTATTTTCCATATTCTTGCCGTTGGAGAAGGAACATGAGTGACACGGCCCAAGTGTGGGTGGTGGACGACGACCGGTCGATCCGCTGGGTATTGGAGAAGGCGCTGGAAAAGGCCTCGATCAAGTCGCGCTGTTTTCCTAACGCCAATTTACTGCTGGAAGCCCTGGAAAGCGCCCGACCCGACGCGATACTGACCGACATCCGCATGCCGGGGGTGGACGGTTTGGCCTTGCTCGACAAGCTGCAAGCCAAGGAGCCCGGCCTGCCGGTCATCATCATGACTGCGCATTCCGATCTGGAAAGCGCCGTGTCGGCCTTTCATGGCGGGGCGTTCGAATATCTGCCCAAGCCGTTCGATGTCGACGAGGCGATCGATCTGGTGCGGCGAGCCTGCAGTCACGGCCAGCGGCAGCGGCGCGAGCGGGGCGAAGTTCCGGCGCCGGTGCCGGAGAAAACGCCCGAAATCATCGGCGAGGCGCCGGCCATGCAGGAAGTCTTCCGCGCCATCGCGCGGCTGGCGCGCTCGCACATCACCGTGCTGATCAACGGCGAATCCGGCACCGGCAAGGAACTGGTCGCCCGCGCCCTGCACCGGCACAGCCCGCGCGCCGCCCAGCCCTTCATCGCGCTGAACATGGCCGCGATCCCCCGGGATCTGCTGGAGTCCGAGCTTTTCGGTCACGAGCGCGGCGCCTTTACCGGTGCCCAGGGCCGCCGCGCCGGACGCTTCGAGCAGGCCGATGGCGGCACCCTGTTTCTCGACGAAATCGGCGACATGCCGGCCGAGTTGCAGACCCGCTTGCTGCGCGTGCTGGCGGATGGGGAGTTCTTTCCCGTCGGCGCGCACACCCCGGTCAAAGTCGACGTGCGCATCATCGCCGCGACCCATCAGAACCTGGAAACCCTGGTCGCCGAAGGCCGCTTCCGCGAAGATTTGTTTCATCGCCTCAACGTCATCCGTGTCCACATCCCGCCGCTGCGCGAACGGCGTCAGGACATACCGCTGCTGCTGCGACACTTCCTCGCCGATGCCAGTGCGGAACTGGGCGTGGAAACCAAGACCTTGCTGCCCGAAGTGGAAGAGTTCCTCTGCCGGCTGGACTGGCCCGGCAACGTGCGCCAACTGGAAAATACCTGCCGCTGGATCACGGTCATGGCCGCGGGCCAGGAAGTGCATCGGGACGACCTGCCGCCGGAATTGCTGCAGACCAAGCCGGAAGCCGTTCCCGCCAACGGCGCCTGGGAAGACAGTCTCAAGCATTGGGTGGACGGACAATTGAAAAAAGGCGAACGGGAAATCGCCAAGCATGCCATCGACACGGCGGAGAGCATATTGATCACCACGGCACTCCTGTTCACGCGTGGCCGGCGCCAGGATGCCGCCAAGATGCTGGGCTACGGACGCAACACCCTCACGCGCAAAATCAGCGAATTGGGCCTGGACGTGTAAAGGCATCAGCGTAAGGCGGATGCCGATGGGCGATCCGCCAGATCAGCCGGCGGAGCCCGGTGAAGCCGGCTCCGACCTACAGCCCATATTTCTTGCGCTTGCGCCAGAGCGTCGCCCGGCTCACGCCGGCCAAGCGCGCGGCTTCGTCCAGCCGGCCTCCGGCTATCTGCAAGGCCTGGCGTATCGCCTCCGCCTCGTCTTCCCCACGACTGCGCCGCACCGGCAGGGGAGCTGCCGGCTCCGCTCCGCTCCTGGTCTCGCGGAACTCCGGCGGCAGTTCTTCCAGGGTCAATTCCGCGCCCCGTCCGACGGCGAAGGCGTATTCGATAACGTTCTGCAATTCCCTGACGTTGCCCGGCCAGGCATGGTCCAACAGGCGGCGCATGGCGTCCGGGGCGATGGTCTCTATGCGCCGGAGTCCTTGCCGATTGTGCAGTCCCACGTAATGCCACAACAAGAAGCCGATGTCTTGCCGGCGCTCGCGCAGCGGCGGGAGATAGACGGGCACCACGCGCAGCCGGTACATCAAGTCGTCGCGGAAGCGGCCGGCCTTGACCTCTTCGCGCAACGAACGATGGGTTGCCGCGATGATGCGCACATCGACCGTCACGGCCTTGTCGCTGCCTACCGGCATGAAACTGCGCTCCTGCAGCACGCGCAGCAGCTTGGCCTGGAGTTCCAGCGGCAGCTCCGCCACCTCGTCGAGGAACAGGGTCCCGCCGTTCGCCTGCTGGAACACGCCCGCATGGTCGCGCAGCGCGCCGGTGAAAGCGCCTTTGACGTGGCCGAACAATTCGCTCTCCAGCAGGCTGGGGGTCAGGGCCGCGCAGTTGATGGCCAGGAAGGGATGGTCGCGGCGGTGGCTCTCGACGTGTAGCGCCCTGGCCACCAATTCCTTCCCGGTGCCCGACTCGCCGCGGATCAGGATGGTCGCATCGGTTTCCGCCACGTTGCGGATGATCTTGATGGCGTCCTTCATGGCCGGATCGCGGGAGTAGATGCCGTGAAAGCTTTCCCCTTCATCCTCGCCGGGCCGCGGCGGCAGGGAGCCCGTGCCCGATTCCGGCTGGAGAAATTCGATGGCGCCGGCGAAGCGGCCGCTGGCATCGAAAAAAGCGCGCGCGGTCCGATAGCAGGAAAGCGATCTCGCGCCCGGCAGCTTGACGCGCACCGACTCGGCCTTGATCACGCCGTGTTCGGCCAGGCCGCATGGATCGTGATGGCCCTCGCAGGCCAGGGCTTCGGTACAGGGCTGGCCGATCACCTTGTCGCCAGGAATACCGAACAATTTCTCCGCGCCCCGGCTCCAGAACAGGATCTTGCCGGCCTCGTCCACGGCGAAGACCGCGCCGGCGTCGACCAGATCGGTGAGCACTTCGAAGGCCCGGTCGGGGCCGATCTGGCTAAGCCAGCGGTTGAAAAACGGGGACGAGAGACTCATGGCGTTCAAACCGGCAAGGATGTTTCACGATGAGTCATCAGTGTATTACAGCTTGCCTGGATGTTTCACCGTGAAACGGCCTCGTCGCGTTCGCTGGCTGCGGAATCCAGGACCCACACGGGCCGGGCGGGACTGGGTCTGCTGGCACGAGGCTTGATAGGCCAAAGTCATAGTTCCCGTTTCAAAGGAAGCGCCGCCATGATATTCCGCCAATTGTTCGAACCGGACACCTCGACCTACAGCTACCTGCTCGCTTGCGAACGCAGCCGCAAGGCTTGTCTGATAGACCCGGTCGCCTCGGAAACGGAACGTTACGTCGCATTGCTCGGGGAATTGAACCTGAGGCTGGTCCATACCCTGGAAACCCACGTGCACGCCGATCACGTCACCGGTGCGGCGGCGCTGCGCGAAAAACTGGGCAGCAAGAGCGTGGTGCATCGCGACGCCGGAGCGCTCTGTGCCGATCTGCTGGTGACCGATGGCGTGCCCCTGCAGGTCGGCGGCCTGGAGATCGAGGTGCGCCATACGCCGGGCCATACCAATGGTTGCGTGAGTTACGTCATGGTCGATCGCGTGTTCACCGGCGATGCACTGCTCATCGGCGGCTGCGGCCGCACCGACTTCCAGCAGGGCGACGCGGGTCAGCTTTACGACTCCATCGCGACCAAGCTGTTCACCCTGCCACCCGATACGCTGGTCTACCCGGCCCACGACTATCAGGGCAACACGGTATCGACCATCCACCAGGAGATGGCCAAGAACCCCAGACTGGGCGGCGGGCGCAGCCGGGAGGAGTTCATCGCCCTGATGGCGGAGCTGAAGCTGCCCTATCCCAAATACATCGATCAGGCGCTGCCGGCCAACCGGATCTGCGGCGGGACGCCCTCGGTTTGCCAGGGTTAGCCGTGTTCCTGGCGTTCGGACTTTCTCTCGCGATCGGTCTGCTGCTAGGCCTGCTGGGCGGCGGCGGTTCCGTATTGACCGTGCCGGTGCTGGTCTACATCCTCCATGTCGAGCCCAGGACCGCCATCCTGACCTCTTTCACCGTCATCGGCGTGTCCAGCCTGATCGCCATCGCTCAGCATGCGCGCCGGCGTCGCGTCTGCTGGAAGAGCGGCTTTTTTTTCGGCCTGGCGGGGATGGTCGGCGCGTACTATGGCGGCCGGATGGCGATGCATTTTTCCAACGACGTGTTGATGGCGCTGTTCGGCCTGTTCACCCTGGCGGTCGGCATCGCCATGCTGAGCGTGCGCCGCCAGTCCGAGCCGGCGGCGCCCAAGGCGCCGGTCCGCTGGAGTCTGTGTCCCGCCCGCTCGCCCTACGCCAGGCTGATGTTCGACGGCTTTTTCGTCGGTGTGCTCACCGGGCTGATCGGGGTGAGCGGAGGCTTTTTGGTGGTTCCGGCGCTGACGCTGCTGGTCGGGCTGCCCATGCCGGTTGCGGTGGGGACGTCCTTGCTCATCGTCGCCATGAACGCGCTTGCCGGACTCGGCGGCTATCTGGAGCACGCCCGGTTCGATATTCCGCTTACCGCCGTCATGATGTCCGGCACGATCACGGGCAGCCTGCTGGGAGGATGGCTGTCCCATCGAATGGGCGCGGCGATGCTGCGCAAGCTGTTCGGCCTCTTCGTCGTCCTGATTGCCGCCTACGTCCTCTATCGGTCCGTCACCGTCCGACTGCTCGCCGATCTGGCGGCGGAATTGACCCGGCACCGGGAGTTCGTGCTGGGGGTCGCGGCCCTGGCCGGCTTCCTGATACTGATGCGCATCGCCGCCTGGATACACCGGCCGATGCCCGAGAGCGGGCAATCCGCCCACCTCGGTGAAAGTAGCGGACGATGATTTCGGCTCGGCCGATCGCCCCGTCCCTGCGCTAGGATGCGATAATGCGCATCCAACCCATAGACCTCGCGCATTCCCATGTCCGGAAACACCCTAGGCAAACTGTTCACCGTCACCACTTTCGGCGAGAGCCACGGCCCGGCTCTCGGCGCCATCGTCGACGGCTGCCCGCCGGGGCTGGAACTGAGCGAGGCGGATCTGCAGCACGACCTGGACCGGCGCAAGCCCGGCACCTCGCGCCACACCACCCAGCGCCGGGAGGCGGACGAGGTGCGCATCCTCTCGGGCGTATTCGAAGGCAAAACCACCGGCACGCCCATAGGCCTGCTGATCGAAAACACCGACCAGCGTTCCAAGGATTATTCCAACATCGCCGAACAGTTCCGTCCCGGCCACGCCGATTACACCTACCACATGAAATACGGCTTGCGCGATTACCGCGGCGGCGGCCGCTCGTCGGCGCGCGAAACCGCCATGCGCGTGGCGGCCGGCGGCATCGCCAAGAAATATCTGCGGGAAAAGCTGGGCGTGGAAATACGCGGCTATCTGGCTCAACTGGGCCCCATCAAGGCTCAGAAACTGGTCTGGGAAGAGGTCGACAACAATGCCTTCTTCTGTCCCGACCCGGACCGGGTGCCCGAACTGGAGGCCTACATGGACGCTCTGCGCAAGGAGGGCGACTCGATCGGTGCCCGCATCAACGTGGTTGCGACCGGTGTACCGCCCGGTTTGGGCGAGCCCATATTCGACCGCCTCGACGCCGAACTGGCTTATGCCTTGATGAGCATCAACGCCGTCAAAGGCGTGGAAATCGGCGACGGCTTCGGCTGCGTGGAAGCCAAGGGCACGGCATTCCGCGACGAGATCACGCCCGCCGGCTTCCTCAGCAATCACGCCGGCGGCGTGCTGGGCGGCATATCCTCGGGCCAGGACATCGTCGCCAGCCTCGCCCTCAAGCCGACTTCCAGCCTGCGGCTGCCGGGCCGATCGGTGAACTTGCACGGCGAGCCGATCGAAGTGATCACCACCGGCCGCCACGATCCCTGCGTCGGCATTCGCGCCACGCCCATCGCCGAAGCCATGGTCGCCCTGGTCCTGATGGACCACTACCTGCGTCACCGGGCGCAGAACGGCGGTGTGGCAACGGCGCTGCAGCCGATACCGGCGGGCCAAGCCTAGCGCCATAAGCCCGCTCCTACGGCGCGCGGCCGCTTTTCCCCGGCCGCGAACGCCCTGGCCCGCTCAGTCCTCGAACGCCGGAATAATCTCGGCTTCCCGCTTGCCGGCTTCTATCCATTCGACCACGGACGGGTCGCTCAACACGGTGTCGACGTAAGCCTTTGCGGCCGGGCCGGCATCGAGGGCGTAGGTCCTGAAGCGCAGGGCGACCGGGGCATAAACCGCATCGACGATAGTGAAGCGTCCGAACAGCCAGGGGCCCGCGGCCGCCCATCGGCTGCGGTTATCTTCCCAGATCCGGTTGATGCGGGCGGCGTCCTTGAGGGCTGCTTCGGGCAGCGTCTTGGGTCCCGGCGCTCTACGGCAATTCATGCCGCAATGCTCCCGCAAGGCCTGGAAGCCCGAATGCATTTCCGCCGCGATCGAACGCGCCCTGGCCCGGTCGGCGAGGGCTTGCGGCCATCCGCCCGTTTCCGGGAAGCGTTCCGCCAGATATTCCAGGATGGCGAGGGAGTCCCAGACGGTGACTTCGCCGTCGATCAGCACGGGCACCTTGCCGGCCGGATTGTAAGCGGCGATGCGGCCCGGACTGTCTTCCCGGTAGAGGGGAATGCGGACTTCGTCGAACGCGATGCCGTGGTGCTTCAAATACAGCCAGGGACGGAGGGACCAGGAGGAGTAGTTTTTGTTGCCGATGACCAGGGTGAGACTCATGGATGCGCTTCCTTGGGTAGTCGATGTCTTAAAACACTGGAAAAATCCGAATCCGGGCCGATGGGCGCGCTTTCGGCTGGGTCCATCCTAGCAAACCGACGGATCAAGAGGTACGCTCGAAACGCGCGCGGCCTGAACATCGGCGAGCGGCCGGCACGCGCGTCCTCGGCCGATCTCTTTCAGGGCGAGCAAGCGATGGACGTCATGCCGATCTGGTCACGGCCGGCGTAAGCGCCCAATTTCAGGGGCGGCGCCGATAGTCGCGCGGCGCAAGGCCGTAACGCTGCCTGAAAGACCGGCTGAAGTGCGACAAATCGTTGTATCCCCAGCGCAAGGCGATGTCGGAAACCGAACGGCCGGCCTGCGCGGGATCCGCCAGGTCCCTGCGGCAGTTTTCCAGGCGGCGAAGCCAGACGTGGCGCATCAGGGAAGTGTTTTCGTTCTTGAACAAGTCGTTGATGTAGCGGGACGACAAACCCACGGCCCCGGCGACCGTCGAGGCGTCCAGACCGGGATCGGGCAGATGCCGTTCGATGAAATTCTTGATCCGCTGGAGCGAAGCCGAGCGACCGCGCGACCAACCACGATCCGCCGGGCGTACCGACGCCAAGGCCAGGGTCAGCAGGTCGACGGAACGCTCGGACAGCGCATCTATCTCCTCGCGACTCAAGCAAGCGGCCTGAGCGGCGGACACGCGGACGAAATTCGATGTTACGGCGCCGATACCTTGGTTTCCGGGAATGCGCAAGGCCGTGCAGCGCTCCGCGCCCGGCAGCCTGGCGCTCAAGACCGGCCGGGGGATGGACAGGATGAGTTTGGAGAAATGCCCGGGGCAGCGGATGCGATGAGGGCGGGTGGCGTCGTAGAGAGCCATGTCGCCGGGCCGCAGAATCGCCGACCGGCCATCCTGTTCCAGCGAGTAGCGCCCCGCAAGCAAGATCACCGCGAAATAGGCGTCCTGGTCCTTTCGGGTGGGTTCGCCCGCCAGCCGGTCGATACCGATGGCGCCGGATCGAATTCTGGACAGGCGCTGTGCGCCCCAGGGGCGTATCGTCATCTCATTGAACAAACCGCCCTCGTCGGGTGGCCGAATCTCGACCCTGACGTATTCGCGTCCGATGACTTCACGCAGCCAGTCGGCCCTGTCGCGCGGGGCGACGTCGGCCGTCGACAGCCGGACGGGTGTCGAAGCTGTGTTCTCCATGGGTACGGCTCCCGTTTCCGATACGGTGCCGCATCGTAGGCGTTGCACCGAGCGATGTAAACCGCGGAAGCGCCGATACGGTCAAGTTCGCCCTCCGGCCGGGACAAGCGAAGTCCGGCCGGGGCATGCATACTCTCAGCCTTCTTTTCAATCAGGATGGGAGATGCGATGAGTCAAGAATCGAGACATGCGGGCAACGTGCTGCTGCTCCGCGCCGCGACCTTGTGGCTGCTGGTGGCTTTGATTCTGGCTTGGTGCCTGGTGGGTCTGGGCATGGGGCTGCCCCCGCTGCCCGACGTCTTTCCCGGCAAATTCTCCCGTGTGGTGCAGGCACACCTGGACTTCCTCATCATGAGCGCGCTGCTGTTCGGCTTCTATGCCGCACGCTTCCCCCTGCCGGGCGCGGTGCGCTGGGCCATGGTGGTGGGGGCATTCACCAACTCCAGCTTATTCCTGCTGTTGGCGATCTTCCCCTCGCTCGACGCGTCTCCCCCGCCGGAAGGCCTGCTGCCCGGCGCCTACCGGGTATTCATGCTGGTCAGCATCGTGATAACCAGCTACGGATTCGGCAGGGGCGCGCTGCTGGTCCTGCGTTCGAGCTTCGACGACGAATGAGCCTACAGACGCTTGCTTGAAGCCCATCCCCCAGGAAGGTCCAATGCCGTTCAGTTAAGGGTTCTTGCCGCTGGCTGAGCGGAGCCGAAGCCAGCCGACCGCGCGCCCCGTTCACTTCGACTTCGCTCAGCGAACGGGTTTTAACTAAACGGCATTGCAGGTAGGGCTGGGGGTGATAGCCGGTGGGGCTGGCGGCGTATTGAGCAAGCCGGCAGAAGCGGCCGCCTCAGAAAACGACTTCGGTGAACTTGGCGTTGGGCGTCAACACGTGCAATTTTTTGAGCCGGACCAATTCGATTTGCTGTTTTTCGCCGCAGTCGATCACCAGATACTCGCGCTTTTCGGCGCTGGTCAGGGTGTCGACCGCCTTGCCTTCCACGGTTTGATGATCGGTCAGCGTCAGCTTGACGCGATAGCCGTAAAGGCAGGCGATTTCCAGATAGTCGTGGAGGTCGCAAGAGATGGGACGGGTATTCATGTTCCCCCCAAAATTAGCGGTGGTCGGGTTACTCTATCGCTAACCTGACCGACCTACTCACGGTCCCTCGACGAAGTCGTAGACTACGGCCTTGTCCACCAGGGGTTTAAGCTTTTCCTGCAGGATCTTGGCGTGATCTTCGTGCTGCACGTAGGCTTCCAGCGCCTGTGCGCTCTCGAACGTGGCGTTGATGGCCACGTCGTACGAACTGTCGACGACTTTCCGATCACCGCCCGGCAAGGCCGTGCCGACCTGATAACGCCACACCATGGGCAGCTTGGCGAGCTCCTTGGTGGCGTCGATATACTGCTGGCGCGCCGCCGCGCTGCCGTGATCCTTGAGCCAGATGATGACGACATGATGCACGTGACCCGACGCGGTCGCCGCCACTTCGGCGAAGCTGGCGGTGCTGAACGTCAAGGCGGACAATAGGCAGGCGTAGGCGATGGATCGTTGCATGGCGCGCTCCGGCTTTTGAATTGGAAATTTGGGCCGGTTCAAGGTAACCCGGTCAGCGGATCGAATCCAGCAAAACACGTTTTCCGACCACCCCACGACTTTTGAAAAAAATTAAGCCCCCTCAGCGACACGCTCGATACAAGAACCGGCCCGACCAGCGATCCGCTCATCTCCATCTGCCCTACTGGCGCCTATCGGGCTTCTATTTCTTCTACTTCGCCGGGCTCGGGGCTTTCCTGCCTTACTGGTCGCTCTATCTGAAAGGCGAGGGCTACGACGCGGAGCAGATCGGCGTGCTGCTGGCGCTGTTCGCGGCCACCCGCCTGATCACGCCCAATCTTTGGGGCTGGCTGGCCGATGTGAGCGACCGTTCCATGCGGCTGATCCGCATCGCCTCGCTGTTCACCGCCCTGAGTTTTCTGCTGTTCGAGCGGATCAGCGGCTACGGCTGGATGATGGCGGCCACCGTGGTGGCGGGCCTGTTCTGGAACGCCCCCCTGCCGCTGTTCGAAGCGGTCACGCTGGCCTATCTGCGCGACCAGGCCCACCGTTACAGCCGCATCCGCCTGTGGGGATCGATAGGCTTCATCGTCGCGGTCCTGGCCATAGGCCGGGCGCTGGATACGGTGCTGCTCATCGAATGCCTGCCGCTCCTGCTCTTCCTGCTGTTTGTCGGCATGACCGCATTCTCCCTGACGGTGCCGGAACGCTCCGTCCGCCTGCGCCACGGCGACGGCGGCTCCTGGTGGAGCCTGCTGTGCAAGCCCCACATCATCGCCTTCTGCGCGGTCTTCATGCTCACCCAGGCGGCGCACGGTCCCTATTACACCTTTTTTTCGATCTACCTGAAGGATCACGGTTTCGACGGCGCGCAGACCGGCTTGTTGTGGTCCTTGGGTGTGGTGGCGGAAATCGTGCTGTTCCTGGTCTTGCACCGGGTGCTGGCCCGTTTCAGTCTCAGGCGCATCCTGCTGGTGAGTTGTCTGCTGGGCGTGTTGCGCTGGACCCTGATCGGCGGTTGGATCGACTCCCTGCCGGTCGTGCTGGGCGCCCAGCTGCTGCATGCCGCGACGTTCGGCTCCACCCACGTCGTGGCCATCCAGTTGATCCGCAAATATTTCTCCGGTGCCCATCACGGCAAGGGACAATCGCTCTACAGCAGCGCGAGCTATGGACTGGGCGGCATGATAGGCAGCTACTACTCCGGCGCCCTCTGGGACAGCCTGGGTCCGCAGGTGGTCTTCGCCCTCGCCGCCCTGGCCAGCCTGCTGGCTACGTTGATCGTTTGGATCTGGGTGGAAAGGCCGGTGGATCCGGTTCGGCGGCAGAGGTAAGCCCGCGCTTGCAGGGGAGGGGGCGGAACCCGCTCTTTCGGGTTCCGCCGTAGGCACCGCTAGGGATTAATTTGCGGCGCCGAGTTTTTGCACGGCTTCCAGTGCTTTTTCGACATTGGCTTCCGGGGCCAGGCCGCCGAGGGTGGCAATGACTTTGCCGCCTTTGCCGACGATGAAGGTGGTGCGATCCACCGATCCATGCTCGACGACGACGCCCCGTTTATCCTTTCTGCCGCGGGTCGTCTCGTTGACCGCGAGGTCGAAAGAATTGGCGATCTTGCCGTCAGTATCCGATGCGACCGGGAATTTGCTCGCGCAAAAATCCGGGTGAGCGGAGAACTCGTTAAGACGTCCTATATCATCCAGCGATACGCCAACGATGGTGGCCCCTGCGGCCAGGAACTTGTCGTGGTTCACGGCGAAGGCGCGCGCCTGTATGCTGCAACCGCCGCCGAAGGCCGTGGGGTAGAAATAGACAACCACAGGGCCTTTTTCAGTGTTCTCCTTGAGCGAATAAGTAAAGGCCTTGCCGCCCAGTGAGGCTTGCGTCGTGAACTGAGGCGCGAGGTCGCCCTCTTTCAATGCGGCGTAAGCGGGCAGCGAAAACACGCTCATCAACAGTACGCTGGAAACAATATTTTTCATCGATTTGTCCTTAAAAATCCAAGGCATATGACTGTTCAACGACTTATATGCCTGATGAGGCATACAAGTATTCCTTCAATATCCATCTGTGCTTCGGTCTTTTTCTTCCTGGTTTTGCCACCTCTTGCCAACGCGCATAGTTAATACTCCCAATCCTCCGTGTCGAGCCGGCAGTCTCAGGCCTTGGGCGGAACATAGCCTTCCGGCAGGGCGGTGCCCGCGCCGAAGAGGAATTTTTCGCGTTCCTGGGCCAGGAACTCCTTGGATTTGGCTTCGAACGGGGTCAGGCGGTGTTCGTTGATCAGCATGGTCTGGAGCTTGAGCCAGTCCTGCCAGGCCTGCTGGGAAATATGCTCGTAAATGCGCTGGCCCTGCTCGCCGGGGAAGGGCGGTCTTTCCAGGCCTTCGGCGTCTACACCCAGCTTGGCGCAGTGTACGGTTCTGCTCATGGCGGTCTTAGTCCTCTGTCTTCAGGTGGTGGTCGTGAGTGTCCGGTTTGGATTCCGCCGCCTCGAGTTCGGCCAGCAGTCTGGCGATGGGCGCGGGCAGCGTTCGTTCCGTGGCGGGATCGCGCCAGTCGCTGCGTCCGCTTTCCGCCAGGTACATGCCGGAACGCGTGCGCGCGAGCAGGGGGACGAAATCCAGATGGAAGTGGCTGAAAGTGTGCCGACGCGGAGGCCGGCTTTCAAGCAATACCCCGGAGATTGCATGGCTAAACAGCCAGCCGTCCAGTTCGGCACGGTCGGCGAATTCGGGCAGGCTCCACAGGCCGCCCCAGATGCCGGTGGGCGGGCGTTTTTCCAGAAATATGCGGCCGTTTTCATCGCGCAGTACCAGCATCAGGCAGTGTTTGACCGGCGTGGTGCGGCGCGGCTTGGGCGAGGGCAGAACAGCGGTCAGATCGCCCTTGAAGGCGACGCAATCGGTTTGCAGCGGGCAATCGGCGCAGGCCGGCCGGCTGCGGGTACAGACGGTTGCGCCCAGGTCCATCATGGCCTGGTTGTAGTCGCCGCTACGCTCATGCGGAGTCAGTTTTTCGCTAAGCTCCCAGAGCTCGCGCGCGGTCGCGGTCTCGCCCGGCCAGCCCGCGATGCCGGCCCAGCGGCACAACACGCGCTTCACGTTGCCGTCGAGGATGGCGGCGCGCGACCCCAATCCCAGGCTCAAGATCGCTCCGGCGGTCGAACGGCCGATGCCGGGCAGGGCGTTCACCGTTTCCAGGTCGCGCGGCCAGTGCCCGCCGTGATCCTCGTTCAAGGCCTGCGCCGCCCGGTGCAGGTTGCGCGCGCGGGCGTAGTAGCCGAGCCCGGCCCAATGGCTAAGCACGTCGTCGACCGGCGCTTCCGCCAGGGACTCGAGGCTGGGAAAGCGATCCATGAAGCGCAGGAAATAGGGGATGACCGTTGCCACCTGGGTCTGCTGCAGCATGATTTCGGAGATCCATACGCGGTAAGGCGTGCGCGGCTGCTGCCAGGGCAGGTTCTTGCGGCCGTGGCGGTCGTACCAGGCTAGTACCCGGTGAGGGAATTCGGTGGCTGCAGGCAAATTGGGGGCTGCTGGGTTTTGCATTAGAATGGACGGCCTTCGCGGCCTCGCCTATGGACTATCGCGGGCGCGCCACTGTAACAAACCGGTCCCCATTACGCATGAATTCATACACCCGCGCCGTCCTGCTGACGGCGATATTGACGCTGCTGTCCGCCTGCGGGCAGAAAGGCCCGCTCTACGTCGAGCGCGAAGAAGCACCGGTCAGTTCGACCGACCAAGCGCAAGCCCCGCAAAAACCCGTAAAGACCACCGTGGAGCCGGCTTCCAAGGACAATACGTCCACCGAACTGCCGCCGGTCATACAGTAATGGACTATTTCAATTATCGCGACGGCGTATTGCACGCCGAAGACGTGCCCTTGTCCGCCATCGCCGAGCGCCACGGCACGCCCACCTACGTCTATTCCCGTGCCACCCTGGAGCGTCACTGGCATGCCTTCGACCGCGCTTATGCGGCCAAGCCGCATCTGATCTGCTACGCGGTCAAGGCCAATTCCAACTTGGGGCTGCTGAATGTGCTGGCCAGGCTGGGCTCCGGCTTCGACATCGTTTCCTTGGGCGAGTTGGAGCGTGTGCTGGCGGCCGGCGGCGATCCCGCCAAGGTGGTCTTTTCCGGCGTGGGCAAGCGCGAGGACGAACTGCGCCGGGCCTTGGAAGTGGGCATACGCTGCTTCAACGTCGAGGTCGCGGGCGAGCTGGATAGGCTCAACCGCATCGCCGGCGAACTGGGCGTCAAGGCGCCGGTTTCGCTGCGCGTGAATCCCGACGTCGACGCGCAGACCCATCCCTATATCTCCACCGGCCTCAAGGAAAACAAGTTCGGCATCGACATCCGTGCCGCGTTGGACGAATACCGCCGCGCGGCGGATCTGCCCCATCTGGAGGTGGTCGGCGTCGATTGCCACATCGGCTCGCAGCTCACCGGTACCGGGCCATTCCTGGATGCGCTCGAACGCGTGTTGCTGCTGGTCGAACAACTGCGCGAGCAGGGCATCACCCTGCACCACCTCGATCTGGGCGGGGGCTTGGGGATACGCTACCGCGAGGAAACGCCGCCCGAGCCGGCGGAGCTGGCGACCGCCGTCCTCGAGCGGCTGGCCGACCTGCCTTATGAGATCCTGGTCGAGCCGGGCCGCGCCATCGTCGGCAACGCCGGCATCCTGCTGACGCGGGTGGAATATCTCAAGTCCACACCGGCCAAGCAGTTCGCCATCGTCGACGCGGCCATGAACGATTTGCTGCGGCCTTCGCTCTACCAGGCCTGGCAGGCCATATTGCCGGTGATCGAAGGCGGCGTGGGCGAGGCGCAAACCTGGGACGTGGTCGGCCCGGTATGCGAAACCGGCGACTTCCTGGGCAAGGAGCGGTCTTTGGCCATCCGCGAAGGTGATTTGCTGGCGGTGCGCTCGGCCGGGGCCTACGGCTTCAGCATGAGCTCCAACTACAATTCGCGCCCCCGCGCCGCGGAGGTGCTGGTCGACGGCGGTACGGTGCACCTGGTGCGCGAGCGGGAGGCGTTGAGCCGCTTGTTCGAAGGCGAGACACTGCTGCCATGAAGCTGAATTTCGTCAAGATGCAGGGTCTGGGCAACGATTTCGTCGTGATCGATGGCGTGCGCCAACGCGTCGAACTGAGCGTGGAACAGGTTCGCCATTTGGGGCACCGCCATTTCGGCATCGGTTTCGATCAGCTATTACTGGTCGAGCCGCCGCTCAGCGCAAACGCCGATTTCCGCTACCGCATCTTCAACGCGGACGGCAGCGAGGTTTCCCAGTGCGGCAACGGCGCCCGCTGTTTCGCCCGCTTCGTTTACGAACAAGGCTTGAGCGACAAGACCGAGGTGCGGGTCGACACCGGGGCGGGGCAACTGGTGTTGCATCGCGAAGCCGGCGGCGAAGTCACCGTCAACATGGGGGTTCCGCGTCATGAGCCGGTCCAGATTCCCTTGCTCGCGGACGATGAAGCGTTGGAATATGAAATCGAAGTGGAGGGTTCGGCCTACCGCTACGGTGCGGTGTCCATGGGCAATCCGCACGCCGTGCTGAGGGTCGACAACGCCGCCGCTGCGCCGGTGCACACCCTGGGTCCGCTGCTGGAGAGCCACGCCCGTTTTCCGCAACGCGCCAACATCGGTTTCATGCAGATCGTCGACCCTCATCACATCCGCCTGAGGGTCTACGAACGGGGCACCGGCGAAACCCTGGCCTGCGGTAGCGGAGCCTGCGCCGCGGTGGTGAGCGGCATCGAGCGCGGCTGGCTGAAACAGCCGGTGCGGGTCGACCTGCCGGGCGGCAGCTTGCAGATACGCTGGGCCGGACGCGGCGAGCCGGTATACATGACGGGGCCCGCCGTCACCGTTTTTGAAGGTAGCATCACATTATGAGTTCGAACCCCCTACAGTCCCTGGCCGAGACCCTCACGGCCACCGAGGTCGCCGATTTCCTGAGCCGGCACCCCGATTTCTTCGCCGACCATCTCGAACTGCTGGAACACCTGCAGGTGCCGCACCCCAGTGGCCAGGCGGTATCCCTGGTGGCGAAACAATTGGATCTGCTGCGCGAGAAGAATCGCAAACTGGAAGCGCAGCTCAGCGAGATAGTCGGCATCGCACGAGACAACGACGCCTTGTTCCACCGCATACACCGCCTGACCCTGGCTTTGCTCAACGCGGCCACGCTGGATGAAGCGCTGACCGCGTTGCGGCGCAAACTGCACGACTGTTTCGATGCCGATTTCGTCAGCCTGCGCGTGCTGGCGCCGACGCTCGACGGTTCCCACGCGGATCTGTACGTGACGCCGGATACCGCCGAGCTGGAGCATCTTCAACTCCTGCTGGAATCCGGCCAGCCCGAGTGTGGCCAGCCCGGCGAGCGCCTGACCCTGTTCCTGTTCGGCTCCAATGCCGACAAGGTGAAGTCGCACGCGGTGGTGCCCCTGGAACACGGACCGTTCCGCGGCGTGTTGGCCATAGGCAGCGAGGAAGCCAGCCGCTTCGAGGCGGACATGGGACATTTGTTCTTGGTCCAATTGGGCGAGATCGCCGCCGCCCGGCTGGCGGCGCTGGTGCAGGAAATACACTGAGCCATGGACGAGGGCGCGCGGGCCGAGCTTGAGCGCTATCTCGAAAGGCTGAAGACCGGCCGGCGGGTTTCGACCCACACGGTGCTCGCCTATCGCCGCGATCTCGAACATCTCCACGACTTTTGCTCCAAACAAGACGGCCTGGCCAACTGGGCCGACTTGCGTCCGCATCACATCCGCGCCCATGTCGCCGCCCGCCACCGCGAGAACTTGAGCGGCCGCAGCCTGCACCGGGAGCTGTCGGCCATCCGCAGTTTTTTCGCTTATCTGGTGAAGGAAGGCGGGCTGAGCCTGAATCCAGCCAAGGGAGTGCGGGCGCCCAAGGCTCCCAAGACCCTGCCCGGCGTGATGGACGTGGACCAGATCACCGGCATGCTGGAGGCCGGGCCGGAGGGAGATCTGGAGCGGCGTGATCTGGCGATGTGGGAGCTCTTCTATTCCAGTGGCCTGCGTCTCGCCGAACTAACTTCGTTGGATACGGCCGATCTCGACCTGGCGGGCGGCATGGCCCACGTGCGGTCCGGCAAGGGGGGCAAGTCACGCTACGTTCCCGTGGGCTCCAAGGCCGTCGAGGCTTTGCGGACCTGGCTGGCGATCCGGCCCGCTTACGCGGCCACCGGGGAACGGGCGCTGTTCGTCAGCGCCCGCGGGGTGCGCATCGCCACGCGTACCGTGCACATGCGCCTGCAGCGCTGGAGCCTCAAACACGGGGTGGACATCCACGTACATCCACACATGCTGCGCCATTCATTCGCCAGCCACATGCTGGAGGGCAGCCGCGACCTCCGGGCCGTGCAGGAATTACTGGGCCACGCCAACATCGCCACCACCCAGATCTACACCCACGTCGATTTCCAGCATCTGGCCGCGGTCTACGATCAGGCCCATCCCCGCGCGCGCAAACGGGTTCCAGCGAGTGCTTCCGAAGGACTGGCTGGACCCGAGCCGGAAACGGCGCATGAGTGAGGGGCCGGGGGAGAAGGGGGGGCACGACGGGGTGGCCTCGGTCAGTTTCCGGGAAGCCCTGGCTTTCTGGCTCAAGCTGGGGTTCATCAGCTTCGGCGGCCCGGCCGGGCAGATCGCAATCATGCACACCGAACTGGTCGAGCGGCGGCGCTGGATCAGCGAGCGGCGATTTCTACATGCGCTGAATTACTGCATGGTGTTGCCCGGTCCGGAGGCGCAACAACTGGCCACCTATCTGGGCTGGCTGATGCACCGCACCTGGGGCGGCATCGTCGCCGGCAGTTTGTTCGTATTGCCTTCGCTCCTCATCCTGATCGCGCTGTCCTGGGTTTACGTCGCCCTGGGCGAACTGCCGGTGGTGGCGGGATTGTTTTACGGCATCAAGCCGGCGGTGACCGCCATCGTGTTGCAGGCGGCGTATCGCATCGGCATGCGCGTGCTGAAGAACGCTTGGCTCTGGAGTATTGCCGCCGCGGCCTTCCTGGCGATCTTCGCCCTGAACCTGCCTTTCCCGCTTATCGTGGCCGCCGCCGCGCTGCTGGGCTATCTGGGCGGGAAATGGGCGCCGGATGGGTTTCGTCCCGGCGGACGTCACGGCGCGTCGGCGAAATCCTATGGTCCGGCCCTGATACCCGACGACGCTCCGCCGCCGCCTCACGCCCGCTTCCGCTGGGCCAGACTGTTGCGCGTTTCAGCCGCAGGACTGATCGCCTGGGCGGTGCCGCTGGGCGGATTAACCGCGAGTCTGGGCTGGAACCACACCCTGACCCAGATGGGCTGGTTTTTCACCAAGGCGGCCTTGCTGACCTTTGGCGGCGCTTATGCGGTGTTGCCCTACGTCTACCAGGGCGCGGTCGGGCATTACGGCTGGCTGACGCCCGCGCAGATGATAGACGGTCTGGCCCTGGGCGAAACCACGCCGGGGCCCTTGATCATGGTGGTGGTCTACGTCGGTTTCGTCGGCAGCTACGTGCAGGCGTTATTTGGAGCGGATATGCCGTTTCTGGCCGGTGCGGCCGGTGCCCTGCTGGTGACGTGGTTCACCTTTTTGCCTTCCTTTTTGTTCATTGTGGCCGGCGGTCCCCTGGTCGAGTCGACCCACGGCGATCTGAAGTTCACCGCTCCGCTCACCGCCATCACCGCCTCCGTGGTCGGCGTCATCCTCAATCTGGCCCTGTTCTTCGGCTACCACGTGCTGTGGCCGCAAGGCTACGCCGGCAACTTCGAATGGGGTTCGGCCGCCATCGCGCTCACCGCACTCATCGCCCTGTTCCGCTACAAGCTCGGAGTGATACCGGTGATAGCCGGCTGCGCCTTGCTGGGGCTGATGCTCAGGACGGCGGGGATTTGAAACCCATAGGATGTGCTGACCGAAGGGAAGCGCATCGCACGACTGGCCCCATTCGAGTTTCCGCCAATTCGTAAAGCAAGGCATTTACCCTGCCGATGGGCGCGGTAGTGGCGGTGGAGTCATCGAAGTACATGGCGGAGAATGACTCGAATGATGCGCTTCCCTTTGTTCAGCGCATCCTATGGTCCTTGCGGATCGTTCCTTGTAACACCAGACCGCCTTGACAGACTTCACAAAGCCGAAGAGTGCTCTAGCCTCACAGCCGCCGTCTTACACGGCAAATTTGCAGTAGCATAAAAATTCTTAGATGCCGGATTCGCCATCGATTTCACGTTGAGCAGACATATAGTGGTTTCGATCACATTATCGACGGAACGCGATAGATGTTTTTGGAAAAATATGATATTGAGCGAAGCGCAGCATAGCTGCCGCACAACGCGTTGATGCGGACAGCGACGCAGCGCTTCGCCAGGACGATTTTCCAAACACATATCCGATTCCGCGTTAACGGACTGGGCCGGTGATATGCTGCCCAACGTCCGTTGGAAGGGACGTGCTTTGGTAGCGCATCAGTTTCGGTTTTATCGGCAAGTGATAATGGACAGTTTACGGTTATCTTGCTTAATAAAATGCACGCCCTTCAACTTCATTCGTTAGGTTTCACAGGATGCCGCGAGAACAGTTATACGACTTGGCGTTAGCAAACATGCAGCGCACAGTGCATGGTCTTGCCGCGCGGGTTCCGCCGCCGCAGAAGGTGCCGTTCAAGGCGTCTTTCGTCTTCAGGTATGTCGAGCAACTGCCGGAACAGGCGCTCGTTCAAAAGTTAGCGCGCGTCGTCACAACACTTCATGCTGCCACGGTCCTGATGCGGAACGGCCTCGTTCAAGAGCAAGGGGCTCTGCAGCGGGTAATCCATGAGATACACGAAGACATTACGTTCCTAGCCTACGCACTGATCTTCAACGATCTGACGCCGCTACACAAACGATATCTTGATGCCTTTTACCAAGAGGAGTTCGACGCGGACGATCCTATAGAATCAACCCAGAAACGCCCAATGGAAAAACGGTCGAAGATTCAGGCCTACATCGCGAACAAGGAAGGCTCCAACCTTGATCCTAGCAGGGCAATCGCGCTCTCCAAGACGCTCACAAAGACCTATTCAGGCTTTGTGCATGCAGCATCGCCGCAGATCATGGACATGTATGGAGGAAACCCACCTCACTTCCACGTCGAGGGTATGTTGGGTACGCCGCGACACGCCGAGTATCGGATGGACCTTTGGAATTACTATTATCGGAGCATCCTCGCCTTTGGCATGGCCGCAAAGGCTTTTGGCGATCAGGAACTCTTTGACCAAATTCATGACTTCACTTTGAAGTTCGAGGAGGCGGCCAATAAAAGCTACTCGCCGAAGCGGTGAAACCTAATCGGTTAGGGACCATAGGGCGGAATAGCCGAGCGTATTCCGCCGTAGGCGTTGGGTCATGGCGGGAGCAGTTTTCAGGCCGCGATCTTCGCGGGCTAAAACCGGTTCCCGTAAATGGAAGATAAGGAAACCCGGGCCGTGCCTATAAACCGGACACCATTCCCGGCTTTTGAAACGGGGTCGGTTTTCGGTGCCTATTAGCTTGCGGAAGCCGATCTTCTGCCGACTACCCCGATCAAACCCGCCAGAGCCGTACCGAACAGCCAGACGGCCGCAGGAAGGGGCACGGCCGCGGGCTGCAGGCTGAAGCTGCCGAAAACCGCCGAGGTATTCCCGCCGGCCATGGTCGGCCACAAGGCATTCGCCCATTTCAAATCGCCCGTCAGCGACAAGCGGCCTTGGTTGTCCAGGCTTTCCGAGACATTGGCTAATGTCAAAAAATCCTGGTAGCTGTAAGCACTGTCATAAGTGCGGATAACCCAGGTGCCGGCGTTTTTGACCAGGCTGAAATCGTATGGGGTTAATACGCCATAAGGGCTGTTCAGGCGCCAGGCCCCGCTTAATCCGATTTGTCCCACCGAGGTATCGCCGGCATCCATGGTGGTCGCTTGCTGGGTGCGTCCATACGTTTTGGGGGTACAGCTCGGGCAAGGCGCGGTGAGCGTAGCGGTGACGGTATTGGTGTTGACCGGGAACAAGGTCGTGGCAATATCCGACTGACCGTAAGTCGTACCGCCGGTGGTATTGCGGGTGATGTCCAGGCTATTGTCGCCAGGCCCCCAATGCTTTTCCAGATAAACCTGATAACTATTGGCGGCCAGGAAGGCCGTATTGTTTATCGTGAAAGTCGCATCGCCCGTCACCAATGCGGCCTGCGAGGCGGCAGGCGCCCACAGTCCGGTCAATGCCAACAGGCTGGCGCCAGCCCATCCAAAATGATGCTTTTTCATAATCGTCATTGGTTCTCTCGGTTCCAGTGGAATGTTTAGCTGTCCGGTCCCTCAGCCCCCTGGGGATTCAACCTTGGGGAGTCTCCAGTATGTAAAATCCATACGTTTTGCATGGTAAGCAGGGCGTGAAATACGCAAATAGGTTGCCAATATCACGGGGTCTAGCGGGTGATTGAGATGCGCACCACAAGTTATTGAAAACAATGTGTTCTTTTGTGGGGCGACTATGATCTGCTGGCCCGCGACGGCTATCGTCCGATTTGAGCCGCGTCGTATGACGCAGGATTCCGGTCGTCGTGAGTCAAATAACGCACGACATCGCTGACCAGTTTTCCCTTCGGCGATACCCGAAGAATTTCGGGCCGGCTTGGCGGCCAGATGGGTTGAAACGCAAAGACGCGATTGCGGGAGCGGTCAGTCGAAGCGGTTCATCGAACGGCTGGACGGGGAGGTGTCGGCTGGAAACTCGCGGAGCATTTAAAACAAGGCAAGCCGGGTGCGTGGTTTCACCCGGTTGCGCGGTGGACGAGCGGTTGTAGGATGCGGGCGGGAGCGAACCGCGTCACTGCCGCCCCGCCCAATCCTTGGCGTATTGGTAAGCCACGCGCCCCGAGCGGGAGCCGCGCTGGGTGGCCCAGTTGATGGCGTCCTGGCGGATGGCCACGATGCTCTCTTCGTCAGCGCCATAGTGGCGCAGCCATTGCGCGACGGCCGCGAGATATTCGTCCTGGGAGAATGAATAGAAGGCGACCCACAGGCCGAAGCGTTCGGACAGCGAAACGACCTGCTCGACCGCTTCGCCGGGATGCACTTCGCCGTCCTCGCCGCGGGCATAGCTCAGGTTGTCGGCCATGCGTTCCGGCAGCAGATGGCGGCGGTTGGAGGTCGCGTAAACCAGGCAGTTGGCGGCTTGGCCGGCGATGGAGCCGTCCAGCGCGCTCTTCAGGCCCTTGTAGCCCGATTCGCCCGCTTCGAAGGACAAGTCGTCGGCGAACAGGATGTAGCGCTCCGGCCGCCCGCGCAGCAGGTCGATGATGGCCGGCAGATCGGCCAAATGGTCCTTGTCCACCTCGACCAGGCGCAATCCCTGTTCGTGGAAGCCATGCAGACAGGCGCGCACCAGCGAGGACTTGCCCGTGCCTTTCGCGCCGGTGAGCAGCACGTTGTTGGCCGGCCGGCCCTGTACGAATTGGCGGGTGTTCTGTTCGATCAGCGCTTTCTGTCGGTCGACATTCTTCAGGGCTTCGAAAGGAATCAGGTTCGGTTCGGCCACCGGGTGCAAGCCCGGCCGGCCGGATGGGCCATGCGGTTTCCACAGATAGGCGATGGACCGTTCGAATATCGCGGTGTCGTCCGTCACCGGGAACGCACGCTCCAGATGGCCGGAAATCCGGTCCAGGCGGGCTATCAATTGGGTCAGCAGGGTTACTAAGGGCGTGGTCTCGGGCATGGTAAGGCTTATCGGTCGTGAGCTTGGGATGGCGCATGATAAGCCAAGCGACCGGGTTTGAGCGGCTATTGCGCGCGGCTTACAATCGGCGCTCCGCCGATTAAAGGACTACCCGTTTGAGCATCGAACACGAATTCCAAACCCTAGCCGCCGAGCTGATAGCGGCCGGGCGCTTCATCCACGCGCGCGGCTGGGTGCCGGCCACCAGCGGTAACTTCTCGGCCCGCCTGAGCGACGGCAGCCTGGCGCTGACCGTTTCCGGCCGGCACAAGGGCCAGTTGACGACGGACGACATCATGCGCACCGATGGGGACGGAAGGCCCTTGGACGGCAAGAAGCCGTCCGCCGAGACCCTGCTGCATGTCGCATTGTACAAGCGCTACCCCGCTGTGCAGGCGGTGCTGCATCCGCACTCGCCCAACGCCACCCTGGCCGCCCGCTTGTTCGCCCACGAGCTGGTGCTCGAAGACTACGAGCTGCTCAAGGCGCTGGAGGGCATAGATACCCACGAAAGCCGCATCGTCGTGCCCATCTTCCGCAACGACCAGAACATCCCCCGCCTCGCCCTGCAGGTGGACGAATATATCGAGATGCACGGCGACATCTACGCTTACATCATCGCCGGTCACGGTTTTTATACCTGGGGATCCAGCGTGCCGGACGCCTTGCGCCACGTGGAGGCGCTGGAGTTCCTGTTCGATCTGGAAATGCGGCTCCATGGCTTGAAGCGCGGTTAGCCTGGCCGTGGGGCGGATGCCCGAGAGGGCGATCCGCCGTATCCGTAAGCTTGCCATCTGCCGGAATTCGCCGCTGCTCATTCCGGCCTACGTCCGAAGGTTCGCGCTATGCATAAGCAGACGCAGTTCAACATCTGGTACTTCATCCTGGCCGCGCTGGCCGTCACCTATCTGCATGAGATCTGGGTGCAGACGAGGACCGTGGAGCCCGTCTCGTACAGCGAGTTCCAGAATCTGCTGAAGGAGGGCAAGGTCAAGCAGATCGCCATCGCCCAGAACACCATAGAAGGTGAACTGCGCTCCCCATTGCCCGACGGTCGCAGTCGTTTCGTGACCACGCGAGTCGAGACCGATCTTGCGCGTGACTTGGAACAGTACAACGTCGAATTCGCCGGCGTGATAGAGAGCACTTTTCTCAAGGATCTGCTGGGCTGGGTCATCCCCGCCGTGGTGTTTTTCGGCATCTGGATGTTCGCCATGCGCAAGTTCGCCGAGAAGCAGGGCATGGGCGGCGGATTTTTGTCCATCGGCAAGAGCAAGGCCAAGGTCTACATGGAAAGCGATACGAAAGTGACGTTTGCCGACGTCGCCGGCGTGGACGAAGCCAAAGAGGAATTGCAGGAGATCGTGCAATTCCTCAAGACGCCGCAGGATTACGGCCGGCTGGGCGCGCGCATCCCCCGGGGGGTGCTGCTGGTCGGCCCACCCGGCACGGGCAAGACCCTGCTGGCGCGGGCGGTGGCGGGCGAGGCGTGCGTGCCGTTTTTTTCCATCAGCGGGTCGGAGTTCGTGGAGATGTTCGTCGGCGTGGGTGCGGCGCGTGTGCGCGACCTGTTCGAACAGGCCCGCGCGCTGGCCCCGGCCATTGTGTTCATCGACGAGCTGGATGCGCTGGGCCGGGCCCGCAACGCCTTTCCCGGCGGCGGCCACGACGAGAAGGAACAGACCCTGAACCAGTTGCTGGTGGAGATGGACGGATTCGATCCTTCCCAGGGCCTGGTGCTGCTCGCCGCCACCAATCGGCCGGAGATACTCGACCCCGCGCTGCTGCGCGCCGGCCGCTTCGACCGCCAGGTGCTGGTGGACAGGCCCGACAAGCTGGGCCGGGTGCAGATCCTGAAGGTCCATCTGAAGAAAGTGACGCTCGCCGCGGACATGGACCCGGAGCAGATCGCCGCACTGACGCCGGGTTTCTCGGGCGCCGATCTGGCCAATCTGGTGAACGAAGCGGCCTTGCTGGCGACCCGGCGGCGCGCCGACTCCGTGAACCTCGACGATTTCACCCGCGCCATCGAACGCATCGTCGCTGGCCTGGAAAAAAAGAACCGCCTGCTGAACGAACACGAGCGGCGCGTCGTGGCTTACCACGAGATGGGCCACGCCCTGGTGGCCCTGTCCCTGCCGGGGAGCGACCCGGTGCACAAGATATCCATCATTCCGCGGGGCGTCGGGGCCTTGGGCTACACGATACAGCGGCCGACCGAAGACCGCTTTTTGATGACCCGCGAGGAACTGCAGAACAAGATGGCCGTGCTGCTCGGCGGACGCGCGGCCGAATGCATCGTGTTCGATCAGTTATCCACTGGCGCCGCGGACGACTTGTCCAAGGTGACCAACATCGCCCGCAGCATGGTCATGCGCTACGGCATGGATCCCAAGCTGGGCCATGTGGCCTATGAGGCCGAGCATCCGACTTTCCTCGGCGGTGCGGGCGGCGTGCAGGTCTCGGAGCGTGATTACAGCGAGGAGACGGCGCGCGAAATCGATTGTGCCGTGCGCAAGCTGATCGAGGAAGCTTTCGAGCGCACCAAGTCCTTGTTGATCGCGCGTCGTGCCGTGTTGGAGCGTGGCGCGCAGGAATTATTGAAAAACGAAACCCTGGTGGAGTCGGACCTGCACGCGTTACTCGGAACCGACCACTGACGCGGTGTTCCGCCCTCTACAATTCGTCGTCCCGATTGCACAATTATTGCTTTCGTTTTTCCGGTCCCGTATCGGTCAGAACGGCATCATCCAATTTACAGGAGCAAACCATGAGCATACTCAGCATACATCCCGAAGATAAACCCGGCCGCGCGGAACTCATCCGCGAACCCGAAGCGATAGCCGAGCGCTTGGCGCAGATCGGCGTCAGGTTCGAGCGCTGGAGCGCCGACCGGGATTTGGGGCCGGAAGCGAGCCAGGACGACATCCTGGGTGCCTATAAGGCCCAGGTGACGCGACTGCAGGAAGCACACGGCTTCCAATCGGCCGATGTCATCAGCATCGCTGCGAACAATCCGCAGAAGGCCGAGTTGCGCGCCAAATTTTTGAATGAGCACACCCATTCCGAATTCGAGGTGCGCTTCTTCGTCGAAGGGCGCGGCCTTTTCTACCTGCATCCGGACGACCACGTATACGGCGTGTTGTGCGAGCGCGGCGATCTGCTGAGCGTGCCGGCCCATGTGAAGCATTGGTTCGATCTGGGCGCCGAGCCCGAGCTCAAGTGCATCCGCTTGTTCACCACCCCGGAAGGCTGGGTGGCCGAATATACCGGCAGCGACATCGCCGAAGGCTTCCCTCGTCTGGAGGCTTTCCTTAAGGATTACGCATGATCCGGGCGATCGTCACCGATATCGAAGGCACGACGTCTTCGATTTCATTCGTCAAGGACGTGTTGTTTCCCTATGCCCGCGAACATCTGCCCGGTTTCGTGCGCGCCCACGCCGGGGAGGCCGAGGTGCGCCGCCTGCTGGCCGATACGGCCGAACTGCACGGGGCGGCGCTGGACGACGAGGCGGCCATCGCCGTGCTCGTCCGCTGGATAGACGAGGACCGCAAGGCCACGCCGCTTAAGGCCTTGCAGGGCCTGATCTGGGAGGCCGGCTACCGGAGCGGCGATTTCCATGGCCATGTCTACCCGGATGCCGAACGCAAGTTGAAGGAGTGGAAAGCCTCGGGGCTGGATTTGTATGTCTATTCGTCCGGCTCGGTATATGCCCAGAAGCTTCTGTTCGGCCATACCGACTATGGCGATCTGACCCCCTTGTTTTCGGCCTACTTCGACACCCGAGTCGGCGCCAAGCAGGAGGCCGAGTCTTATCGTGCGATCGCCCGCGAGATCGGCCTGCCCGCCGGGCAGCTGCTGTTCCTGTCCGATATCGTCGGCGAACTCGACGCGGCGCGCGAGGCCGGTTACCAGACGTGCCAGTTGCTGCGGGAGGGGGCGAGTCCCGGTCCGGCTCATATACATGCCGCCGATTTCGACGAGGTGATCCTGGCCTAAAGAGTGGGATGCGCTGTTGGGTGTCTGCTCGAAAAGCAGCAGTTTTGCCCAAAATTGTGCGTAAGCGGACAAAAAATACGATTCAGGAAATTTCTTAGGTGCTTGGCGCAGGCCGCTGGGCGCGCGGCTTTGCGCTGGGCCATCCATCCCATGGCACACAAACTGCTGCCTAAAAGTGATAACAAGGGCTTGATTTAATGCTCTTTTCTTCTATACCCTTGCCCTTAATGTCGTAATAGACGGCGTCTCGTAGAGAGGAATGAATGCATGATGTTTAAACGATTTAACAGCCACTCCGGGCCCTCGCCGCGCGGTACCATCAGCCGCCGGACGTTTCTGACCCGGGTGGGTGTCGCGGCGGCGGGTTCCCTGCTGCTGCCTTCCACCGAAGCTTTCGCCAAGGCTCTGACCAAGGAGCGCAAGCTGACTCTTTTGAACACCAACACCGACGAAGAGTTGAGTTTCATCTGTTCCCCGCAACAAAATTACGACCGCAAACTGCTCACACGTTTCAACCACTTGTTGCGCGATCACCGCACCGAGGAAGCGCATCACATGGATCCTGCGCTGCTCGATCTGCTCTATGCGGTTTCGGTACTGACCCGCAGCCGCGGCGAGTTCAAAATCATCTCCGGCTACCGGGCGCCGGAAACCAACCAAATGCTGCGCAAGGTCAGCCATGGCGTGGCCGAACACAGCCTGCACATACAAGGCAAGGCGATCGACTTGCGCATGGACGACGTCAGCACTCGGCAAATCCAGCAGGCCGCTTTGGCTCTGGAACAGGGCGGCGTAGGCTATTACCGCTCCTCGGACTTCGTTCACATGGATACCGGCTCGGTCCGCTCCTGGTAGCATGCGCTGTTTTCAAACCGCCTCGCCTCCGCGCGCGGTTTGAAAACGGACCCATTTGGAAACCCGCAAGCCGCGAGGCTGGGCGGGTTTTTTGCGGCTTTCGATTGGCCACGAGCGCTGGCCTTCGGCAGCGCTCAAAGCCTAAAGTGTCTAGTCGTCTTGACTGGTGTATTGACGGCTTAGAGCAGTCCCTTCGCGCGAGCCGTGCGATAGGCCTCGATCCGGTTGGATGCGCCTAGCTTGCTGATGGCATCCGAAAGGTAATTTCGTACCGTGCCTTGGGAAAGATTCAAGCGCTTGCCGATCTCCACGCTTTTCACGCCCTCGCCGGCCAAGCGCAGCACTTGGCGCTCCCGCTCGGTCAGGGGGTCATCCTCACTCCATGCCGCGACGGCGAGTTGCGGGTCGATGGCGCGCCCGCCGGCATGCACCTGGCGCAGCGCCATGGCAAGCTGCTCGGACGGTGCGTCCTTGAGCAGATAGCCCCGCACGCCGGCGTCCAGCGCACGACGCAGGTAACCGGCTCGCGCGAATGTGGTGAGGATGACCACGCGCGTGGCGAGCGCCGAATCGCGCACGCGCTGCGCGAGTTCCAGGCCTGTCAGCCACGGCATTTCGATGTCGGTAACCAGCAGGTCGGGTTGTAATGCCTGTACCTCCCGCCATGCAAGCTCGCCGTCGCCGGCTTCGGCGACGACCTCGAAATCGCCCTCTAGCCGCAGCAGCGCGGCGAGCGCACCGCGCACCATCGCTTGATCCTCGGCGAGCACGAGGCGGATCATGGTTTCGGCCCGCGTATCGCCAAACGCGTGCCGGCGCCCGGAGGGCTGTCGACCTCCAGTTCGCCGCCGATGGCCAGCAGTCGCTCGCGCATACCCGCAAGGCCATTGCCGTGACGGGCTATGCCGCCTCGCCCGTCGTCGGCAATCAGCAGGCGCGTGCCGCAGTCATCGGCGGTCAGCTCCACCTCCACGCGGCGCGCCGAGGCATGGCGGATGATATTGGTGACCGCTTCACGCAAAGCCATGGTGAACGCGAGTTCGACCTGGCTATCGAGCGTCACCGGCGCCACGCGCTGGTCGAGCCGCACGTCGGCCGACAGCAGGGCCAGCCGGGCGGCGGCGAGCTCGGCCGGCAGACCGGTGGCGCGGATGCCCGCGACCGCCTCGCGTACTTGTGCGAGGGCATGGCGCGCAACGTCCTCGACTTCACGTATTTGCGAGCGCGCTGCGGCCGGGTCGTGATCGAGCAGCTTGCCCGCGAGCTCGCTCTTCAGCGCTACCACCGACAGCGTGTGGCCGAGCAGGTCGTGCAGGTCCCGGCCGATGCGCTCGCGCTCGGCGACGGCAGCCAGCCGGCGCACTTCGTCCTGGGTCAGGCGCAATTCGGCGTTGCGCCAGGCTCGCGCGCGAAGATAAAGGATATTGGCGATGGCCAGCGTGCCGATCACGGCAACCACCACGACCGACCAGAGCGCGTACATCTGGCCGGGCATGATCAGCCAGAATTCCGCCCCCATGACCGCAACCAGTAGCACCGCCAGCACGATAGCCGTTCGCACAGCCATGCATTGCGCGGCCATGGCCAGCGCGTAAATGATGAAGGTATTGCCGCCGCCGTTGAAGGGTATCAAGGCGTACCCGAGTAGGGCCGTAGCCATCGTCGAGGCGGCTTGGCGTCGCGGGTCGAGCTTATGGAATCGCAGGTATAGCGGGATGAATAGCGCAGCGGCAAGCAGGCTGGCGAGAGCGGCCGACGCCGTGCGTTGCGGCGGAAATATCAGCGGCAGGAACACGAACACCAGGTAGGCCAGCCCGAAAGGCGTCCTGTGGATGTCCCGATCGTCTATAGGCGGCTGGTGCGCGTTCGTGGCCATGTCGTTCCCTGTTGTGGAGCGCATATTAACGGATTTCCGCGACATCCACGTCGAACCGGAAGTGTCCTTCCGATAGGCCGGCAGTGACCGTGTAGGCAGGCAGGGCGGTAAGACCGGTACTGCAGGAACCCGACAACGACAGGCGTATTTCGGCCGAGCCGTTGCCGAGGTGGATTTGCGCGCTGTTCGGAAGAACTCCCGGCTCGGCGCCCGAAAAGAGCAACGCCGTATAATTCCTGCCGGCGCCGCGGAACTGAAAGACGAGCTTCCTGCAAGTTCTGGTGTCCGCAGATCCGATCGGCTTCAGCGTTTCCCCAAAGGAGCCGCTCGCCTTGCCATCCACTAGCGGCGGAAGCGAGGCCAACAGCACGACGCTCAATGTAACCGTCGCGCGCAGAAATATCATCGCGGTTCACACGGAACGCAGGCGCAAGGCGGCCAGGGAGAGAAACAGTGCGGTCATCGCGAGCAGCACGCCGACATGGCTTAGGTAGTGTACCTCCCTGATCTGGCCGATCACGCCGAGTGCGATACGGCTCAGGTGCCAGGCCGGCCAGACGACGGCGAGCTTCTGTAGCGCAGTAGGAAAGGCCGCCAGCGGCATCCATAAGCCCGACAGTACGGACATCGGTAAATATACCAGATTGACCACCGCAACCGCGGCTTGGCCTTTTACCAAGGTGCCTATCCACAAACCGAGCGCGCAGAACGGTAGAGTGCCGAGCAGCAAAGCCGCGACCCATAGCAGCCAGGTGCCGATGGCGATGTGGGTGTCGGCGTAACCGATCGCCGCGACCGACAGTTCCAGAATGACGGCCAGGGCAAACACCAGGCTCATTGCGATCTTCGCAAAAAAGTAGGCGCCGGTCGGCATAGGCGATACCCGCTTGAGTTCGAGCCAGCCCTGCTGGCGTTCGATCGCCAAGCCGACGCCAAAACCGAACAAGGCCGGTCCGATCACGCCGAATACGCCATAAGTCGCGAGCAAATAGGTGGCTTTGTGCAGATCCCCCCAATGGCCTTGCGGCACGATTCCGAACAACACGTAGAACACCAGCGGAAATGCCAGCGTCGGTACGGAGAAACTCGGCGTGCGCAGCAGGCGCAGCAGTTCGGCCGCGGCTTCGGATAAATAGATGCGCAACAGGGAAGGGCGGCCGATGACGAGCGGCTGCGATACGGTGTTCATGCGAATTGCTCCAGTGCGGGCGCAGTCAGGGACAGAAAGGCTTCTTCCAGACTCAGAGGTCTGACCTCGAGTTCGGTCAGGCTTTCGTCGTTTGCCAGCCAACGCCGCAAGACGCTTTCCGCGTCGTAGCTGACCAGTTCGGTGACGCCCTCGGCGAGGCTCGCCGAGCGCACTTCCGGCCAACCGGACAGCGTTCCGGGGCTGATGGCGGTGCGCGCGCGCAGCCGCTTGCCGGCAGCGCGTGACTTGATGCCGGCCGGTGTGTCCTCGGCCAGCACGCGGCCGCCGGCGAGCAACAGGACTCGATCGGCCAGGGCGTCGGCTTCCTCGAGGTAATGTGTGGTCAGCACGATGCCGGTGCCTTCGTTGCGCAGTTGCCGCAGCACCGCCCAGAAATTGCGCCGCGCTTCTACGTCGAGGCCCACAGTCGGTTCGTCGACGACCAACAAGGCCGGGCGGCCGCAGATTGCGAGGGCGAACTGCACACGGCGTTGTTGTCCGCCGGACAAGTCGCCGTAAGGGCGTTTGGCAATGTCCTCGAGTCCCGCCAACGCCAGCGTCTCGGCGAGCGGACGCGGGTCGGGGTAGTAGCCGGAGTACAGGCGCACATGCTCGCCGACGCGCAAGGTGTCGGCGAGCCCGCCGTCTTGCAGCATCACGCCGATGCCACGGCGGATCGCCGGATCGCGTGGGTCGCCGCCGAGCAGTTCGACCCGGCCGGCATCGGCGCTCAGCCGCCCGGTCAGCAAGCCGAGGGCCGTGCTTTTGCCGGCACCATTGGCTCCCAGCAGGGCCAACACTTCACCGGCGCTCACGTCGAGGTCTGCCGCCGAGAGCGCTTGTACGGCCCCGTAGGCTTTGCTGACGCCGCGCAGCCGCGCCAGCAATGCGCCGGCAGGTCTTTCAGATTGGGCAATGGAATTGGACATGGCGTTCCTCCTGTACTGGGTCGCCATTCTGTCCAGTGCTGCGCCCGGGCGTCAGTGGCGGCTGTCAGCGAGTTGAACTGACTATCGTCACCTCGGTGTTCTGTCGGAGTACGGGAGCGCCGCAAGCGTGGCAGAGGCTCCGGAGGGCGAGTTGTTCATCAGGAAAGCAGAAGGGGCGCCGGCGTGGCCGCTCGTCGGGTATAGTATTCGGATACCGAACCGCGCGTGCCCAGTCTGTCGCATCCCCGTATCCGATCGGCTCTTACATCCAACCCGGCCCTAAACAACGATCTTTCAGCATGAACCGTCTCCGTCTAAAGAAAAACGAAGAGAAACGCCTGCGCGCAGGCCACTTGTGGATATTCAGCAACGAGGTGGACACCGCCGCGACGCCGTTGAAGGGTCTGGAGCCCGGTTCGCTGGCGCTGATCGAGGACTCGCGCGGGCAGGCGCTGGGTTTGGCCTACGTCAATCCGGATACCTTGATCTGTGCCCGGGTGCTGACTCGCGACGTGCGCGCTTCCGTCAATGAAAACTTCATCGTCCGCCGCCTGGAGACCGCGTCGGCGCTGCGCGAGCGGCTGTTCGACAAACCCTATTACCGGCTCGTGCACGGGGAGAGCGATGGCTTGCCTGGGCTGGTGGTCGACCGTTTCGGAGACGTGCTGAGCGTGCAGACCAATACCGCTGGCATGGAGCGGCTGCAACCCGAGATCTTTTCGGCGCTGGAAAAAACGTTTTCGCCGCGCGCCATCGTGCTGAAGAACACCTCCAGTCTGCGCCAGCTCGAAGGTTTGCAGAAGGAAACCCGGTTAATCGGCGGAGAGTTATCCGGGCCGGTGGAGATCGAGGAAAACGACGTCAAATTCCGCATCGACATACTCGGCGGGCAGAAGACCGGCTGGTTCTTCGATCATCGAAGCAACCGCGCTCTGGCGGCGAAATTGGCCGGGGGCCAGCGGGTGCTGGATCTGTTTTCCTACACAGGAGGCTGGGGCATACAGGCCGCCGTGGCCGGTGCGGCTTCGGTGGACTGCGTGGACGGATCGGAAACGGCCCTGGCCCTGGCTGGCGAGAATGCCGAGCTGAACGGCGTGGGCGGCCGTGTGAATAGCCTGCGTGCCGACGTGTTCGATTTTCTCAAACAAGCCAGGGAAGAACGCCGCCGCTACGACCTGATCGTCCTGGACCCGCCGGCCCTGATCAAGCGCAAGAAGGACGCGAAGGCCGGCGTCGAGGCGTATCAGCGTTTAAACCAGGGGGCGCTGCAACTCCTGGCGCCCGGCGGGATTCTGGTCTCGGCTTCCTGTTCCTACCATTTGCAGCGCGAGACCCTGCACGACTTGCTGCGTGCGAGCGCCCGGCACGGCGACCGCCATCTGGTATTCATCGCCCAGGGCGGGCAAGGGCCGGACCATCCGGTCCATCCGGCCATCCCGGAAACCGACTATCTCAAGGCTTATTTCTGCAGCGTCACGCCCAGTCTTTGAGAAAAGAGGAGGAAATGTAGGGTGGGTTAGGCGCGCGTAAACTCGTCCTATCCGTTGCGCGCCGAACTCTGCGCGCGCCGTAACCCACCGATTTTCGCGGTCGGTTCCGACGGCAATGTAATGTAAGGCGGATGCCCGCGAGGGCGATCCGCCATGCCGCCAACATCCGGCGGAACCCGATGGAGCCGGTTCCGCCTTACGTCGGTTAGCTCTTTGGCAGGGTCAGGCAGCGACGATCTTCAGCGCCAGGGTGGCGTTGACGTCGGTGTGCAGGTGCAGGGTGATTTCGTAGTCGCCCAGGTTGCGCAGCGCACCTTGCGGCAAGCGAACTTCGTGCTTTTCGACCTTCGCTCCGGCGGCGGCGGCCGCTTCGGCGATGTCCTTGGTGCCCACGGAACCGTACAGACGGCCTTCGTCGCCGGCCTTCTGGGCGATGGTGACGGTCAGCTTGCCGATCGCGTCGGCGCGGGCCTGGGCGGCGGCCAGTTCATCGGCGGCCTTTTTCTCCAGTTCGGCGCGGCGCTGTTCGAAAGCGGCCAGCTTCTCGGCGGTGGCCGTGACGGCCTTGCCTTTGGGGATCAGAAAATTGCGCGCGTAACCGGGACGCACGCTTACTTTATCGCCCAGGTTGCCCAGGTTCGCGATCTTTTCGAGAAGTATGATATCCATCGTTGTAGTCTCAATCGTTGTCGTAATACAGAAAGAAATGGCATGTCACCGTGGGGTCTGGCCGCCAAAACGATGGCGCCAGTCCAGCCAAGGGTCGCTTAGCCCCAGCAAGCTGGTCAGTAAGATCGCCAGCGCGCTTAGACGCGGCGCGACCGCCAGCGATACGAACAGCATGACGTAGACGCCCGCCAGCCAGAAGCCGCCCGTCCCTGACTTGGCCGCCAGTGCGTGGACGACGGCCAGACCGGCGAACAGGCACAGCACCGAAAGCGGGATGGCCAGGTTCCAGGCTAATTCCGCAATGCTTCCGCCCGCCGCCAAGCCGGCAGCGACGGTTGCCAGGCCGGCGTAGGCCGCCGGGCGGTGCAGGCGCAGGGCGATAAATTCCCTGCGGAAACCGCCCGGATTGAACCAAACGGCCTGCAGCGCTCGGGCCAGCAGCAGTTCGAGTATCAGCCCGAACAGAGCGCCGGCGGCCGAGATGCCGCTCAGGTAGTGGGAAACCACTTCCAGGCCCTGCTTCATCTGCGCCTGGTCGATACCGGGCGGCGCATGCTCCAGCATCGGACGGACCACCTGTTCGGTGGTCTTCTGCCAGTACTGAGCAGGTTCGTCGGTCACCAGATAGAAGACGCCCACCGCCAGGATCACGGCGGCAGTAGTGGCTTCCAGCGTCAAGGTCAGGTTCGCGCTGAAACGCAGGAGCCGCCCGGCCAGCCAGATCGGCATCCACAACACCAGGCCGTAAAACACGACCGCTCCCCACTCGCCCCCGATAGCCATGCCTATCAGACCGATACCGATCAGCGAGGCGGCCAATACTCCGGCGCTGGGACGCAAGTCCAAGCGCAGGGCGGTCAATCCCAGGGCCGCAGCACTCAGCAGACTCAGGGGCGGAATGCGCAGAGACAAGGCGCCGAAACCTATGGTCGCGGCGACGGCGGCTATGGTCGCTAGCGAGTACATCGACCGCCAGTCCCCAGGGTGCCCCCGGCTAACTTACTGGTGGTGCGAGTCGCAGAACGGCAGCAATGCCAGGAAGCGGGCATGCTTGATAGCCGTGGCGAGCTGGCGCTGATACTTGGCCTTGGTGCCGGTGACGCGGCTGGGCACGATCTTGCCGGTTTCGGAGATGAACTCCCTCAGGGTGTCCAGGTCCTTGTAATCGATTTCCTTGACGCCTTCGGCGGTGAAACGGCAATACTTTCTGCGTTTGTTGAATTGACGAGCCATGTGCTGAATCTCTTGATTGGATGTGGAAGAAGGAAGCGATTATTCGGCGCTTTCGGCGGCAGCCGGTTCGGCAGCGCTCTCGGCGGTTTCGACTTCCTCGTCATCGGCCTTCTCGGCTTCGGCATGACCGGAGCGGGTCAGCAGGGACGGCTCGGTGATGGCTTCGTCGCGGCGGATGGTCAAGCTGCGCAGCACCGCGTCGTTGAAGCGGAAACTGCTTTCCAGTTCATCCAGGGTCTCCTGATTGACCTCGATGTTCAGCAACACGTAGTGCGCCTTGAGCAGCTTGTTGATGGGGTAGGCCAGTTGACGGCGGCCCCAGTCTTCCAGGCGATGGATCACGCCGGCGCCGGATTCGATGATGCTGCGGTAACGCTCTACCATCGCCGGTACCTGGGCGCTCTGATCCGGGTGTACAAGAAAAACGATTTCGTAATGTCGCATATGGGCTCCTTACGGAATGAAGCCTCCCGCCGGCTGGCGGTGAGGCAAGGAGTGACGGGCGGAATGCCCGCCGCCTGAAAAACGGCGAATTGTAACGGAGTGGATCCATCGGAGGCAAGTCGGAAGAGGCTTCTGCTTCCGTCGTGACGCGATATCTGTTGGCCTCGGTTTCTGCGCGATGGCAGCCGTCCGGGTATAATGACCCGGCGACGGCGCACCGGTAAACGAGTTTATTCGACGACCATGGACTATCGAACCTTGTCTCCCGCCATCAAATTCCTAGCCGCATTCGTGCTGGCCGTCGGGATAAGCTTTCCCACCGGGCTTAGCGCCAAGGCTGGCTCCAGCGGCGGTTACTCGCGGCCGTCTTCGTCATCTTTTTCATCGAGCCGCACACCTTCCACCGGCTCTTCTTCTTGGGGGTCGCGCACGCCCTCGAGCAGTGGCGGTTATAGCCGACCGGGCTCGTCTTCTTCCTCCTCGTCCTGGTTCGGCGGGAGCGAAACCGACCGGGCGATGGCCCGCAGCTCGTCCAGGCGGGCGCTGGACAGCTATCGCGCCGACCCGCAGCAAAGCACCGACAGTGCTCCGCGACGGCCGTCGAGCTGGAGCTCCGGTTCCGGCCGTTACGGTGGCTGGGGCGCGCGTACGCCGTCTTACGGCGATACGGCCGGCGACTACCGTCTGCGCGGCTGGAGCATGCCGCCGGCTTACGCACGATCGGCGGGCGAACGCTTCGGCCCTTGGAGCGCGGTGTTGTTGTGGGGGCTGCTGGATACCCTGTCGCGCCCCGGCCACGCGGAATTTTTCCATCACCACTATGACGATCCGGGTTACCGCGCCTGGCGCACCGAAGCCGACGAGCAGGCCCGGAACAACCCGGAACTGGGCCAAAAGCTACACGACCTCGATAGCCACCTCGCCGCCCTGGAGGGGCAGCCCCGCAATCCGGGCTATCTGCCGCCGGATGTCGACCAACCCGAGGAGTCGTCGTCCTTTCCCGCTTTACTGTTGATCGCCGTCTGCGTGCTGGTCGTTTACCTCGGCTGGCGCTATCTGTCCGGCGACATTGCCAAGGGCAAGAAAACCATGCTCGGTCACTCGCAACGTACGCCTTACCGTCCCAAATGGTTCCGTGTCGGCATGACCGTGCCGGTGGATCCTTCGCTATTCATCCTCGCCGAGTCCTGCACCTCGGTTCGGTCACCGGAAGCCGCTACCGCCAGCGGCCTGATATCGGTAAGCAGTTTGGGGGTCGCGCTCAGTGACGGGCTGAGCTGGCATCGCCTTTACCTCTCCGCGACGAGTTTTTTCCAGGTGCATCTGGACGAACAAGGGAATCCGGACGAGTGCCGGTATTTTTCCCTGCTGGACGAAATCACCCCCGCCGACCAGGACGAGTGGGGATTCTGGCTGGATCGCACCGAAGGCATGATAGGCTGGCCGGAATTCCAGACCAAGGACGGCAAAATCTATCAACGCGTCTGGACGCCGGGCGGCGGGCAACGGTCCGCGCCGCGCGAAATCGACGAAATCGTGGAGACCGCCGAGGGCAGCCGGAACCGCCGCCAACAGGCCATGCTGTATGCCCGCGAAACCGGCGCGACCGCTCCCGCGCCGAAAACCGAATATCTGCTGGCGTCCGCCATCGAGCAGGACGGTGCCGCCTGGGTGGCGATCCATGTCGGCATCGACGTCAGTATCAGTGCCCTGCAACTGAGCTAAAACCATCGTTCTCTAGTATGGAGTTCCCGCCGTGACCGAAACTTTTTCCACCCTCTGGCAGACGCTCGGCAGCGGCCTGCCCATCCTCTTCCTGCATTTATTCACCACCGCCGCGCTGCTGATTCTGGGCGTCGGCTGTTACGCCGCACTCACCCCGTTCCGCGAGCGCGAGCTGATCGCCCGCGGCAACAAGGCCGCCGGCCTGGTGCTGGGCGGCTCGCTGATCGCCGTCGCCATACCGCTGGCAGCTACGCTGGCGACCAGCAACATATGGCTGGACATCGTCTTGTGGGGCACGGTGGCGGTCCTAATCCAGTTGACCGCGTTCATCGCATTCGCCGCCGTGTTCCGTAATTTCCGCGTGGCCATAGAAGAAGACAATGTCGCCGCCGCGTCGGTGCTGGTCGGCGTGCAACTCGCCATCGCCCTGCTCAACGCCGGCGCCATGGCCGGCTGAATCCCCGCTTTCGTCATAATGTAAGGAGAAACGCATGTTCAATTTCGTCCGCAATCTCATCGGCGTGAAGGCCGACCACGCTGTACAGGCCGGCATCGAAGCGCTGGTGCGCTGGGATCCGAAAGGCGCGACCGAGGCCGAGCTACGCACCATGGAGCAGCACCTCGACGAACTGGGCCTGGAAGTCGCCGAGGCGCGCGCGGGCTACGACCGCGAAAAGAAGGAGGCCGATGCGATCAAGACCCTGCTCGACCAGCGCATCGCGGCCGCCGAGTTGCTGCAGAACCAGCTCACCGCCGAAGCCGACCCGGCGCGCAAGGCGCAGATCGAAAAGAGTCTGGCCACGCTGCTCGATCTGCTGGAGCAGATGACGCCGGAGGTCGAGCGCGAAGCCGCCGAGGCCGTGGATGCCCAGGATTTCCTGGCTTTGCTGGAAAAAACCTATGCCGATGCCGGCGCCAAGCTGAAAGAGGCGAGGGGCCAGCTCGAACAGGCCGAGCGCGACATGAAGCGCGCCGAACAGCAACGCGATCTCGCCGAGCGCCAGGCGGAAGCCGCCCGCCGCGCCGCCGGACTGAGCAGCACCACCAATAGCCTGAACGTGGCCTTGAAAGCGATGAAGGAATCCGCCTCCCATGATCTGGCCAAGGCGGAAGCGGCCGGCGCCAAGGCGAGGCTGCTGGCACCGACCCGCCCCGAGCAGGACGATGCCAACATCGCCGCCGCGCTGAATGCCGTCAGCGGCGCCCTGCCGCCCGCGCAATCGGTCTCCGATCGGCTCGCCCGCCTCAAGACGCTGCAGAAATAGGGCTTCCCGGCGGCCGTCACGCGATCCTCACCGGAATGTCACGCGCTTGTCACACGGGTGAGCGATCGTGCACCCGTCACAGCGAGTGTGCATGACGAGCCGAAGCCGGGAGGTACAAGGTGAGGAATAATCTGGGGTTTTTGCTGTTTCTGGCCGTAGCTGCCAGTTTTTCCGATCTCGATGTGGGCGCCATAACACGGCCCGTCGCCCAATCGTTGGCCGATGCCGGCGACTGGGTCACATCGCAGTCCACGCCGGCACTCCGCTAGGGTGCCGCACCATACGGCTGGCGGCGTCCCCCGGCGAGACGCTGCCGCCTCCCGCGATGGCTCGGCCGGAGTCCGTTTCGGCCCATAGTCATCAAATCACAACATTCTCTTTTCACAATAAACCGTTGGGCGACGGGTGCGCGGTCCTGTGCCGCTGATCCCGGGCCAAGCGGTCCGCGCCGCCCGCAATTCTCGCCTTGACCTTATCTTATGCGGCCCTATGGCCGATGCAGAGATTGCCATGCAAGAGCTATCCGACATACACATCATCCGCCGCTACGACGAAGAGCTCTACGACCTGCACAGCCGGGTCATGGAATTGGGAGCCCTGGTGGTGAAGCAATTATGCGCGATCCTGGACGCACTCAAGGCCGAGGACGCCGAACTGGCCCGGCGGATCATGGCAACCGATCATCAGGCCAATCTCATGGCGGCCGATGCCGACACCCGCGTTTTTTCCCTGCTCGCCCGCCGTTGTCCGGTGGCCAGCGACCTGCGCCGCGTCATCGCCGCCGCCAAGGTGGTCAACGACCTGGAACGGGTCGGCGACGAAGTGGCCAAGGTCGCGCAATTCCTCGTACATGCCTGTCGGGAGACCGGCACGGATCCGCATCCCGGCATGCTGCGTGAAATCCGCGTCATGGGAAAGATGGCGGTCGGCTTGCTGCGGCAGTCCCTGCAGGTATTCGACGTGGAAGACGAGGAACTGGCGCGCCGGCATGAAAGGGAAAGCCGGGAAATGGACGGTGAATTCCAGTCCGCGCTGCGCAAGCTGATTACCTACGTCATGGAGGACGCCCGCAACATCAGCAACGCCATCGAGATCGTGCTGGTGCTGAAGGCCCTGGAACGCATCGGCGATCACGCGCAGAAGATCGTCGACTACGTCGTGTTTCGCCGGGCAGGCGAAGACGCGCGGCTCGCCGAGTTGGCCGCGCCGGAGTGATGCTACCGCATGTGCATATCCGACCCGTAAGGGGTGGTCGTTGTCATCAAACTTTCGTATTTCTGTAAACAAACCTTCACTGCGCTGAAAACTAGCGCCGTTAAAGTGGCTCTGCGTATGAGGAAAGAGAACTGGGCGCGGCAGCCGTACGCCGGGAAGCGTGCCGTAATCCAATGAGGGACAGAAAGAGGCTCAGGGAAGGCTGACACAGTAAAGCCACACCCGTCGCGAGGCGGGGCCGGAAAGCTACGGGTCTCCAGTCAGACAGCCGGGTTGCCAATCGATAGCGGGCATCCGGCAAACGCACTTCTAGGCGCCCATGTTCGGCCATCGAGCCGATGGGGCGATGGACTCAACCTTAAGAAACACTGATTTGGAGATAGTATGAAAGTTAAAGTTTTAGTGGCCGGCTTGGCCCTGGTAGCCGCTGGCAACGCCAACGCTTTGATCAACACCGGCTCCACCAGCTCTGGTGAGCTGTTCCTGAGCGTATTGGACCAGACCGCACAGGTTTCCTACTCGCAGGATTTGAACATCGATCTGTCCGGATTCCTCACCAACACCAGCGTCGGCGGATTCAATTCCAACGCTTCCTGGAGCGTAGCCCTGAGCCCGGCATGGAGCAGCTTTTTCAATGCCGCCAATGCCGGCAGCATCGTATACAACGTGGCCGCTACCGATCTGGACAACGGCAAGCTGAACAGTCTGGATCAGACCTACGGCTATCTGTCCTCGTTCAAGACGTCCAATCCGGCTCCGGTACCGGCAAACAACGTAGCCGTAGTTTCTACGCCTGGCCAGGAAATCGCTTCCAGAGCATTGATGTACAACGCCAATCCTGCTGACGCAGAGGCGTACACCCCCGCCGCCGCAGCCTATTACGGCAATACTTGGGGCAACACCTTCAACACCAAGGTACCGACAACGCAGAATAACGAAGGCCTCTTCAATCAGGTCCTGAATGCCGTATTCCACGGTCTGTCCTCGACCCTGGGCGTGGATCAGGACACCGGCGACTTCTTTGTGCAGGACCGCTTCGACGTGCTTCCGGGCCAGTTCCAACTGACCGCGAGCGAGCTGAAATATACCGTAGCGCCTACCGCCGCCGTGCCGGTACCCGCTGCCGCCTGGTTGTTCGGCGCCGCGCTGACCACTCTGGTGGGTGCCAACCGCCGGCGCCGCGTACTCCCCGTCTAAGCGCTTCAATGGCGTGACTGAGCGCTTCTCTCCCTGTTTGCCGGGATAGAGGCGCTGTCGGAGCCCGGCCTATCGTCATAGGCCGGGCTTTTTATTGGCTATGTCTACGGTAAAGGTTGAAACGGGCTCTGTGCGAATTGCGCATGGTCTACGCTCCCCTCCCCGAGGAAGGCATAGGTATCTACACAAGTCCCTCTCCCTTTGGGAGAGGGATTTAGGGTGAGGGCAAAGCGCCTAATTTTCATAGACTTTTTCGTAAGCGTTGAGCGCTCAGGCCCTCACCCCTGCCCCTCTCCCAAAAGGAGAGGGGTGAAAATCAATGCGTTGAGAAGATGTGTAGATGCCTATGCCCAGGAAGGGGGAGGGCCAGGGTGGGGGTTAAGCCTTGATCTGTGCGCTGACCTTCGACCTTGCTTCGTCGCCCGAGCATCCCCGCATCCCAGCCGTCCCCCTTGCGGGGGGGAGGGAGGAGCGAAGGCGTCAGTCGGCAAAGCATTATTGAAGCCGCTGCTGCGTGAAAGTCCGGTAGCAGACACGCGGTATGCCGAAAAGTCATTTCAGCGCTTAATGCACGCATAGCCTTTTTATTGGTGCGCCCGGCAGCGTGCCTCCTACCCGATCACGGGATGGAGTTCTGGTCGCGGAGTACGCTGGGGGTAACGGAAAAAGTCTTACGCTACCCGGATTGTCATGTAAGCGTCATTCTTCTGTAAAGAACGGACGGTAGAGTACGCCCCAAGTTGAAGCGAAATGCACCGAGCGCGGTCGCCAGACGCCGGAAGGTGACCGATTCTCCATGAGGGATAAGTGGGCTCAGGGATCGAGCGCTATTCGCAAAAGCCACACCCGTCGCGAGGCGGGGCCGGAAAGCCACGGGTCTCTTGAGATAGCCGGGTTGCCAATCGAAGCAATGGCAAACCGGCATTTGGGTTGCAAACGCCCGGCGTAGTGGTACGGGCGAATGTCAGAGCTAGGGAATCAATCTTAAATCCGACTTAGGAGATCAGCAATGAAATTGAAAGCTTTATTTGCCGGCGTCGTGCTGGCCTTGGGCGCCAATGCAGCGAATGCCGCCATCGCCACCGGTGAAACCAGCTCCGGCGAGCTGTTCTTGAGTGTGTGGGACAAGACCGCGCAGGTTTCTTACTCGCAGGATCTGAACATCGACCTGTTTCAGTTCCTCACCAACACCAGCGCGGGCGGATTCAATTCCAACGCTTCCTGGAGCGTGGCCCTGAACCCGGCATGGGCCGGCTTCTACAATCCGGCCAATGCCGCCAATACCGTGTACAACGTGGCGGCGGCCGATCTGGACAACGGCAAGTTGAATGCCGTGGATCAGACTTACGGCTACCTGTCTTCCTTCAACACGTCCAATCCGGCGCCGGTACCGGCAAACAACGTGGCTGCAGTGTCCACGCCTGCCAAGGAAATCGTAGCCAAGGCGATTGTGTATAACGCTAATCTCGCGGACGCCGAGCAGTACAGCTCGGGTCCGTCTTATTATCCCAATGCTTGGGGTAGCGACTTCAATACCAAAGTACCGGTCAATCAATCCAACGACGCGGCCATCGACCAGGTTTTGGCGGCCGTATTCCACGGTCTGTCCTCGACCCTGGGCACGGATCCGGACACCGGCGATTTGTTCGTTCAGGATCGCTTCGACATCCTGCCGGGCAAGTTCCAACTGACCGCGACCGAGCTCAAATACACGGTGGCACCCGCGACGGTTCCGGTTCCGGGCGCCGTTTGGCTGCTGGGTTCCGCACTGGCCGGTTTCGTCAGCATCGCCCGTCGCGGCAAACGCGCTTAAGCGCACCTGGTGCTGCGCCGGGTGCCCCGGCGCAGCGCACGAATTCCTCTCTCCCACTGCGGGGCGTTTGGCAATACCGCGAGGCTGTCGGGCCGAGCGGAGACCTTTCTACGCTTTTTTTCTAGGAGATGTAACGTGAAAAAATTCAATTCCATCCTGTCGGCTTCGGTGCTGGCAGTCCTGTCGGCCGGCGCTCATGCGGCCTACGATCCGTCCTCCACGGCTTTCGATCTGATCGTCCGGGTTTCCGGCGCATCCGCCGTGGACAACGCCTTGTTCGACCGCGTAGACCTGGATCTTTGCCAGGCCAACGCCAACAAGTCTTACGTGTTGCAATCCGGCAATTCGACCGCTTCCCTGGGTAACTACTGGGGTATCGCTTGCGATGCCACCGCGGCTTCCGGCGTCACCGGCAAGGTGTTGTTCCTCAAGCGTTCCGCTGGCGGTTCCGGCGTGGGCGTGGCTCCGGTGAACAATAGCACGCCGATTCAGTTCGTCGATCGCGCGTCCTGTACGGATGCCGATGCCAATGGCGTGTACACCTGCCCCACCCTGACCGTGGGCGATGTCCCGAACGGCGGCGTGTCCGACGTTGCTCCCGTCGCGTTCGAAGCGGCCATCAACGGTGGCAACGGCGCCAATCTCACGGGCAACCTGACCGCCAAGGAATTCGCCGCCCAGGTCTTCGGCATCGTGGTCAACACGTCTTTCCGCAACGCCCTGCAGGCCGCCCAGTTCGGTTCCGCGCATGCCTGCGTCGGTTCAGAAACCGAAGCTTGTATGCCCAGCCTGAGCAAGCAGGAGATCAACAGCATCTTCAGCGCTGGAACCACGCTGACCTCTTGGGGCAGCTTCCGCGTCAACCGCGATGGTCTGGCCGGCACCAATGGCGAGTCTCTGACCGCCAGCCCGTCGACCGCCGCCTATCGCACCGCGCCTTTCGACACCAAGCTGCACATCTGCCGCCGCGTGGTCGGTTCCGGTACGCAGGCCCAGTTCAACGCGAACTTCCTGGACAACCCGAGCAAGGGCGGATCCGCTTTGACGCCTTACAGCCAGGGCGACACCAACTTCCTGACCGGCCCCATCGTGTGGAACGGTTCGGGTTCGGGCGACGTGGAAACCTGTCTGGAAGCCTATGATTCCGGCACCACCAAGACCATCACCAGCGCCACCGGTTCGACCCAGATCAACCCGGCTTCTGGCGAAACCGGTCCGACCAAGGCTTGGGCCATCGGCATCCAGGGTACCGAAAAGAACAACACGCTGGCCAAGGCCTATCGCTTCATCAAGATCGACGGCGTGGCTCCGACCCTGCAGAACGTCTGGAACGGCAAGTACTTCGATTTCGCGGAATCCAGCTTCCAGGTTCGCACCGGCGACACCTCCGGCGAAGCGACTTTCGTGAAGAACGCCTTCAACCTGACCGCGGCCAGCATTGCCAAGCTGAACCTGGGCACCGACCTGGCTTACACCCCGGGCGGCACCGGCGCCGGCGAGCACCAATGGGGCGTCGGCGGTTATTTGCTGCCTTCCACCATCACCGGGGCCAGCCCGGATGGCGCGAAGTTCGTGCTGACCAATCCGGTCACCAACTACACCCGCTTCAACAATTATGCAGCTAGCCCGGTCGCCAACCCGACCTTCAAGAGCCGCACCCCCTTCACCTCGGGCGACAGCAGCCTGAACACCAACGGCAGCCTGAACGCCGCCGGCACGGGCTTGACCGTGATACCGGGTGTTTCTTCCTGGTAAGGCTCTTTAACCATCATTGGATCGATATGGGAATAGGGCCAGGAGGCCTGGCCACGGATGGCAAAATTTCGTAGGGCCGCGGCGCAAGCCTCGGCAGCAAAGGGACTGGCCGGCTTAGCCCGCCGGTCCCGTTGCGTTTGTGACTTACCGTGCAGCCTGCCGCCACGATGCCAGGTACGACGGTAAGCGGTGAGCGTGCCAGGCCCGATCAGGGCGGCAAGAATTTTTTGCGCCCTTCCCGCGCCGGGAAGGGCGATACGATGAAATTGGTTGAACGAGTGACGAATATTCACAGGAAATGGGGCTGGATCTTGGGGCTTATATGGCTGACGACCTTGGGCCCGGCGTGGGCCGAGGACGCCACTGCACCGGAGGCGGGCGCGACGGCGCCGCCAACTTTCGATCTGTTGGAGATCCGGGTAGTAGGCAATTCGGTCCTGGATAACCGGACCATAGAAAAAACCGTTTATCCCTTTCTTGGGCCAGGCAAGGGCATCGCCGAGATCGACTCGGCGCGCCAGGCGCTGGAAGCCGTTTATCACGAAAGGGGTTATCAGACCGTTTTCGTCAACATACCCGAGCAGGACGTCGAAAACGGCTTGGTTAGGCTGGAAGTGGCTGAAGGGAAGATAGACCGCCTGAAAATCACCGGTTCGCGTTATTACTCGCTGGGTCGCATCCGCGAGCGAGTGCCGGAACTGGCGGAAGGCAAGGTCCCGCATACGCCCACGCTGGAAAAGGAAATCACCCGTCTATCGGAAGAGAGTAAGGATCGCCGGGTGACGCCCATGCTGCGGGCCGGTACTACGCCAGGCACGGTTGAGGCGGAACTGAAGGTGGATGATGAACTGCCGGTACACGGCAGCGTGGAAATGAACGGCCGCAACAGCGTGGGTACCAGCCGGACCCGCCTCACCGCTTCATTGCGCTACGACAATCTGTGGCAACGCCACCACAGCGCATCCCTGCAATACCAGACGGCGCCGGAAGAACAGGACGTGGAGGTCTGGGCGGGCACCTACGTCATGCCGCTATTCGACAACGGCATGCGGTTGGCGCTATACGGCGTGGGGGTGGATTCCACCAGCGAGGTTGCCAGCGCCGGCGCGCTGTCGGTGGTAGGTACCGGCCATATCTTCGGCATGAGGCTCATCAAGCCCTTCGAAAACCTGGGTGACTACTCCCACAGCCTGAGCGCCGGCCTGGATTACAAGTCGTTCGATCAGGCCATTTTTCAGCAGGGCGCGGATACCGGGAACAGTCCCTTAAGCTATCTGCCCTTCATGGTTCGTTACGACGGCGGCTGGAAAGTGCAGGGCTCGTCGGTTACCTCGATCGGCCTGGAAACCCGGTTTTCCGTGCGGGGACTGGGCAACGATCAACAGGAGTTCGAGGATAGGCGCTTCAAGTCGCGCCCTGACTTCATCTATTTCGTAGGCGAGCTCAAGCATCAACACGTCCTGCCGGGCGATTTGCGCCTCGCGGCCAGGGTTTCCGGCCAGGTGGCCGATTCACCCCTGATCAGTAACGAGCAGTTCGCGGCCGGCGGCGACGACACCGTGCGCGGCTACCACGAGGTTCAGGAGTTGGGCGACCACGGCGTGATCGGCTCGCTGGAGTTGCATAGTCCGAATATGAACTATTGGGAGTCGGTCGACAACCTGAGGGGGCTGATGTTCGTCGACGCCGCGCGGCTGTGGATCGAGGACGCCTTACCCGGTACGCCCGAGCGTTCCAGCTTGGCCAGCGCCGGTTTGGGACTGCGCATGGAGATTTGGAAGCACCTGAGTGGCGTGTTCGACTGGGCTTATCCGCTTGTTAGTGCGGGAACCGTGGGACAGGGCGAGCAGCGTGTCCATTTCAAAGTGGCGTATGAGTTCTAAGGAGAGCGCCTGAGCGCCGCAATCCACCCAGGTTTCCATAGGCCTGGTCCCGCAGTTTTAGACGACGGGCCGAGGGCCGTTTCTATCATCGTTTGTTACCCGCTTCCGCGGCAGATTAAAGAGTTATCGTCATGGCTAGTTTGCATTCTTCGATCAGGCAGTTTCCCTTGCTGACTTCCCGGCGGCCGCCCCGCCTGTCTCCACTGGCCTCCGCCGTCCGGCTCGTATTGGCCGGCGGATTCTGCGGCGTGGTGAGCCAGACGGCGCTGGCCGACGCAAGCATCGCGTCCTTGCCGGTTCCTGCAGCGGTGTTGGCAACCCAGGGTCGGGCAAGCTATTTCCAGGACGGTCTCAAGGGCATCATCGATCAGAAGACCGACAAAGCCGTGTTGAACTGGAAGAGTTTCAACGTGGGTGTCCCCAACACGGTGGAGTTCAGGCAGCCGAATGCGAGTTCCATCGCGCTCAATCGCATCAACGAGCAGGTCAATCCCAGCCAGATACTGGGTACGCTTACCGCCAACGGTCAGGTCTACCTATATAACCCCAACGGGTTCGTGTTCGGCAAGGACTCCCGGGTCAACGTGAATTCCCTGGTGGCCACGACCCTGAACCTGTCCGACGAGGTTTTCGACCGGGGCATCACCAAGGTTTTTGATCAGGAGGGGGGCAAGGCTGCTTTCCAGTGGACCGGCGGCGTGATCGGTACGGATGGCAAGCCGGTGCAGGTCAGGCCGGGCCCGGACGGCTCGCGCGTCACGATTGAGCAGGGTGCGCAGATTTCCACCAACGCACCGAACCGCCGCATCCTCATCGTCGCGCCGACGATTGTTAACGGCGGCGACGTACGGGCCGACGATGGCGAGGTGATCCTGGCCGCCGCCTCGGACAAGCTCTATCTGCAGGAAGCGCCGACCGATTCCGCCGGTTCGGGTCTGCTGGTCGAAGTGAGCAAGGGCGGGGACGTCACCAACTCAGGCTCCATCACCGCCCGCCGCGGCAACATCACCCTGCTCGGCTTCGCCGTCAATCAAAACGGCATGGTATCGGCATCGACTTCCGTGCGCGTGAACGGATCGATCAGGCTGTTGGCACGCGAGGGCGCGGAGGTCACGCGGGACGGCGACAAATATAAGCTGGGATACACGAGCACTTACCGGACGACCGCAGGCAGTGACGGACTGGGTCAGGTCGCGCGGGTGAAGCTTGGGGCCGGCAGCCGGACCCAGGTTTTGCCGGAATATGGCGATACCGCGACGGCGGTGGACGAGCAGAGCCAGCCGCGGTCGCAAATCGAGATCGTGGGCAAGCAGGTACGGTTGGAGTCCAACGCCAAGGTGCTGGCGCCATCGGGCGATGTCATCGTCCAGGGTACCGACCCGACCGCCGGCAATTCTACGGCTCGCATCCGCGATACCCGTATCGATATGGCGCCGGGCAGTCGCATCGACGTGGCGGGGCTGAATGTCACCAAGCCGATGGAAAGCAACGTCGTGGAGGTGGAGTTAAGGGGTAACGAGTTGCGCGATGCGCCCTTGCAACGCAACGGCGTCTTGCGCAACCAGAAGGTTGCCATCGATGCGCGCGTCGGCACGAAGCTGGCCGACGTCTCCTCCGCCATCCGCCGTATCGGTCGGACGATAGAGGAACGCAGCACCGACGGCGGCAATATTACGTTGAACGCCCCCGGCGCTGTGGTGGTGAACGAAAATGTCTCCCTTGACGTCTCGGGCGGGTCGGTGACTTATCAGGATGGATATATCAAGACGACCCAACTGGTCCGGCAGGGGGGCATAGTCGATATCGGCAAGGCCGATCCCAACACGATCTACAGTGGGATCTTGCAGCCGCTCGTCAAACTTTATACCAAATGGAATCAATCCGAGAGTTGGATGCTGGGTCTGTTGGAGCGTGGGCGCTTCGAAAAAGGCTATACCGACGGCAGGGATGGTGGTTCGCTCAGGATCGTCACTGAAGCCTTGAGCCTGATGGGTGAGTTGAGCGGGAAGACGACCTCCGGGATACACCAGCGTGAGGTCAAGAACTTGCCCGATACCGCGAGCCTGTCCATCGATCTTACCGCGTCGACCATGGTGGGCCAGAACGTGGCTTTCCTGCCGGGCAAAACGCTTTCCACCCTCGACCCGGATCAGCCTTTCCAGGGACTGGAAAATGGTGGGAACAAGCCGGCGCCGCTGGTGTTGACCGGCGATTTCCAGCGTAAGAGCAGCATAGGCAATTTAACGATCAAAACCAGCGGTCGCGTGGACCTGGCGTCGGGCGTGAATGTGGACGTGCCCGATGCGGGCAGCCTGTCACTGACCGGCGGGCAATTGGCGATCGCCGGTTCCATAGACGCAGCCGGAGGGGCTGTGAGCCTGGCGACCGAAGTGCCTATCTCGGCACGGGCGACCATGAATGGCGAAATCCGCCTGCTGTCGGGCAGCCGGATCGACGTCGGCGGTGTGTGGTTGAACGAACTGGGCCAGGTCGGCGCGTCGGCCTCTTTGATCAACGTCGACGCCGGCCGCATCAAGGCGAGTTCGCAGGGGGATCTTAAAGTCGAACGGGGCGCCGAACTGGCCGCCGACGGCGGGGCTTGGTTGCAGAGTTCCGGTAAGCTGATAGGGGGCAAGGGCGGCAGCATCGCATTGACGTCGACCGCATTTCCGGGCCAAGTGGGTTCCAATCTGACGCTGGACGGTTCGGTACATGCCTATGCGCTGGAGCAGGGAGGTAGCCTCAGTCTGACCACCAATGAAATCGTGGTGACCAACGGGGCGGAATCGACGCAGCGGCCGGGCGCTCTCGTACCGCTGGCTCTGGATTCGGGCTTTTTCGGCCGTGGTGGCTTCAGCGGGTATTCCCTGACCTCGGACTACCGGGGAGTGACCGTGGGCAGCGACGCGCGGGTTAGACTCAGCAGCGAAAACCTGGCGCTGGCTCCCGGCTTCCGGCGCGTGGAAAGTGGCCGCTCTTTGTCGGCGGTGACCACGCACACCATGCTGCCGGATTATCTGCGCAAGCCCGTCGATTTGACCTTGGCGCATCGACCGCCCCTGGGACAACTGTTGGTGAATTCTGCCGTCCGGGTCAAGGAGGGCGCAGTGGTCCAGGCTGATCCCAAGGCCCATGTTTCCTTGATCTCGGAAGGGAACATCGACGTGGCGGGAAGCATCAAGGCGCAGGGGGGCACGATAGACCTTACCGTGCTCGCACCGTCCGATGCGGAAAAGGGCCTGGAATTCCTCGCCAGCCAGGGCATATTCCTGGCATCAACCGCCCGCCTGGATGCGTCGGGGACCTCCCTATTGAAGCCCGATGCTTCGGGCTTTCGGACCGGCGAATTGTTGGCCGGCGGGCACATCAATCTGCGCGCCGAACGCGGATATATCGTCACCGCCGCGGATTCCCGTTTGGATGTCTCCGGCGCTTCGGATCAATTCCAATTGGCGGCCTCGCCCAGTTATCGAATCGCGCATCCGGGGGATCAGGCGTACACCACGGCCGATTCCAACGGTGGCACCATCAGCCTGACCGCCGCGGAAGGCATCCTGGTGGACGGTACGTTGAGCGGAAGAGCGGGAGGCAGCAAAGCAACCGGGGGAACGCTTACGCTCGAACTCGACCGTCTTTTGCGCAATGAGCCGTCGCTCGCCCCGTTCCCGGTCGGCGATCGCATCCTGGAGATGCATGCCGGTACGGGCCAGAATGCGCCTGCCAACTGGTCGCCGGGCAAGAATATTCCTTCGGCGCTGAACGGCATCGGACGGATTTCGAGTGCTACGGTGGCGAATGGCGGGTTCGGCGCCTTGTCCTTGAAATCCAACGACAGCATCCGTTTGAGCGATGGCGTCGCCCTCGACCTAGCGCGCAATATCGTGCTCGACGCCCCTGTGCTGGGTTGGACCGGCGCTGCCGGCAGCGCCGGGCTCGCAGCCGATTATATCGCCATCGGTTCGACCTTGAGCCGTCATGCGACCCGGGCGACCAGTAGTGGTTCGGCCAGCCTGAACGTGAACGCCCGTCTGGTCGACCTAGTCGGTTCGGTCAGCCTGCAGGGTTATACGTCCAGCCGTATAGCCAGCCGGGGCGACATTCGTTTGAGGGGGGTTGCTCCCAACTTCGATGACGCCGAAGTGGCAAAGCACTACAGCGGCGAATTCAAGACCGCAGGCGATTTGAGCTTGCAGGCGGTACAGATTTATCCGACCACCGTCAGCAACTATACGGTCAACCTGACGGGTGCCAACAGAACCTTGCGTATCGAACAGGGTGCCGGAACCGCGGAGCCGGTGCTGTCGGCGGCCGGCAATGTGACGCTTAAGGCGGCGCATATCGTTGACGGCGGCACAATCAAGGCCCCGTTCGGCCAGTTGCATTTCGTGGCATCGGATTCGATAAGCATCCAGGAGGGTGCTTTGATCTCGGTTTCCGGCAAGGGCTCTCTCGTGCCATTCGGCCGTACCCCGGGCGGACTGGAATGGCTTTATCCCCTGAACGCGATAGGTCCTTCGGGCAATCTGAGGACCAGTGAGCAATACAATCTGGTTTTCGCTTCTCCGCCCACCAAATCCATCGACTTGAATGCGCCCAAGGTGGCGCTCAATGGCGGCTCGACGATAGACATCTCCGGCGGTGGCGATTTGTATGCTTTCGAGTTCGCTTCCGGCTTGGGCGGCTCGGTCGACGTGCTGAATCCTCGCGATCCCAAGGTGTTGAGTGGGGAATACGTCTATCAGGAGAAATACGCGGTTCTGCCGACAATGAAAAACGCGTATTCGCCCTACGATCCGCTCGAATTCCCGGCCTCCGGGTTGAGCATGGGTCAGAGCATTTATCTGAGCGGCGTGGACGGATTGCCGGCAGGCGAGTACGCCTTGCTGCCCGCGCATTACGCCCTGTTGCCGGGCGCCTACCTGATCACACCGCAGAAATCGATTTCAGGGATACAGCCGGGGCAGGTTTTCGACCGGATAGACGGTGCGCAGATCATTGCCGGTTACACGAAATCCTTAGGCACTTCCGAGGCTCCATGGAGTTGGTCCGCCTTCGCGGTCGAGCAAGGCTCGGTGGCGCACACCCGCTCGGAATACCAGGGGCATCTGGCCTCGGAGTACTTCGCGGAGCAGGCAAGCAAAGAGGGCGTGAAAAGCGCAGCCTCCGTGCTTGACGCGGGCAGTCTGACTTTGGCCGCCACCAGCGAATTGCGCCTGGGTACGGAAATTCTGGCGCAACCGGCATTGGGGGGGCGCGGAGGCCAGCTGGACATCGTGGCGCAAAATATCTCCGTGGTGTCCAAGGAGCGGTCCGGGGTTCCGGCGCCTGCCGGGGTCATCGCGTTGCTGGATGAAGATCTGAGCCGTTTGAACGTCGCAAGTCTGGGATTGGGTACTTCCCGCATCCGCAACAGCGACGGCTCCACCCGTCTGAGCGTTAACGCCAACAAGGTGACGATACAATCCGGGGTGCGGCTGAAAGGCGAGGACATCGTGTTGGCGGCGAAGGATCAGGTCGTCGTAAAGGGGGGCGCCGAGATCGAAGGTCAGGGCGCCAGCAATGATAGTGGGAACTACGTCGTCGACGGCGATGCCGCCTTGCTGCGCGTCTCGTCTGGCCGCCAGGGTGGCTACATACACAAAGGTGAAGCGGGAGCAAAGGGCGACCTTCTCATCGAGGACGGCGCCGTCCTGCGCGCGGATGGTTCGATGTTGCTCGACTCCAGCCACGATACTGTCATCGACGGCAGTTTGGCCATGCGAGCCGGCGACCTGACGATCAGAGCCGGCACCATCAACCTGGGTGAAACACCGTCCGGTGCGGCTGGGGCCGTGTTATCCGACGCCCTGCTGGCGGGGTTGACGGTGGACAACCTCAAGCTGGCGAGTCGGGAATCCATCAATTTCTTTGGATCCCTTGACCTCCATCTGAGCAGGCTCGAACTGGATGCGGGCGAGCTGGCCGGTTACGGCGCGCAGGGCGATACGGCCTCGGTATCGGCGAAGAGCATACGCTTGAGCCACAGTTCCGGCGCGACTGCGGGTATCTCCGGGACCGGGCACGGCCGCCTCAGTCTCGAGGCGGACGGCTTCGAGTTGAGCGACGGCAACTATGCCATCAAGGGCTTCGACTCCATCACTTTAACCGGCACGAACGACCTCCGGTTTTCCGGCGACAGCCATGTAAGTTTGTACGGCGATACTCATCTGGCCGGCGCGCGCTTTAGTGGATTCGATGGCGGTCGGTTGAGCTTGGACGCAACAGGCCACCGTTTGTCGTTCGGGACCACCGTCGGGGCTTCGTTGGCGTCGCCAGGCGTGGGGGTCGCACTCGATGCGGTGGCCGATACCATCGACTTTGCGGCATCCCTACTCATGCCATCGGGCACGGCCAGCTTCATCGCCTTGCAAGGTGGATTGAACCTGGCGTCGGGCGCCGACCTCGACCTGTCCGGACGCGCTTACACCTTTGCCGGCGGCACCCATGTCGAAACGCCGGGAGGCTTGTTGACGTTGACTGCCAAGCAGGGTGACGTCAACTTGAATCAAGGCGCCAACATTCATCTGGCTGGCGGAGGAAACAGCGTCCGAGCGGGCTCGCTGTCGGTGAGCGCAGCAGCCGGTTCGGTGCTCTTGAACGGCAACTTGGATGCCTCGGGCGGCGGCAGCTTGCTGGTCGACGGGCTGAGTCTGGGACCAGACGGATTTTCCGGCTTGATCGCAAAGGCGGCGGCGGGCGGATTCGACGACAGTCTGAGCGTCCGCCAACGTGCCGGTTCACTGATTGTGGCTCAGTCAGATGAGGTGAAGGCGCACTCCGTCGCCTTGACAGCGGATGCGGGCGATATACTGGTGAACGGCATCATAGACGCAGGTGGAGTTAAAGGCGGCAAAGTAGTCCTGTCTGCCGCCGAGCAGGTCGTGCTGGAAAGTGGTGCGAAAATATTTGCCAATTCCACAGCAGGCAAAGGCGGAACCGTGGAACTGGCTTCGAGCAAGGGGGTGGCGGCCGCCGCAGAGGATCAAGGTCTGGTTTTGAAAGCAGGCTCATTGATCGATGTGTCCGGCAATACGCAGGTGCTGGACGGCGACGTACATCTACGCGCGATGCGGAACGCCGATAGCGTGTCCATCGCGCCGATCGCCTCGACGGTCACGGGTGCGCACCGGGTGCTGGTCGAAGCGGTCAAGGTAGAGTCCGTCAGCGACTTCGGCGGACTGCCCACTTGGCAAGGCAACACGGAAGACTTTATGACGCATGCCGCGTCTATCGGGCAGGCCCTAGGAAGCGAAGTGACCATCGTGCCGGGCCTGGAAATCAGCAGCGAGGGTGATCTGACGCTCGATGACAGCTGGGACTTATCGACCTGGCGTTATTCTACGGATCCATCGGATCCCGAAAGCCCGAAAACCATTCCCGGCATCCTGACCTTACGCGCGGCTGGCGATATCGTGCTGAATCAGCCCATTAGCGACGGTTTCGATGCCTTCAATAAACTTATGGAAGGCGAATCCTGGAGCGTACGGTTGGTGAGCGGTGCGGATAGAAGCGCCGATTGGCGCCAGTCCGTGCACGGGGTCGGCGATTTGACGCTATCTCCTGGGGCTTTGGTGCGCACCGGTACCGGTGACATCGAAATCCACACCGGCGGGGATTTGATCTTGAAGGACCAGACCGCGGCCATCTATACGGCAGGCCGGGCGGATGCGAAGGATCCATACGGTACCCTGAACGAAATATTCCGGGGCGCTTACTTCAACGTTGAATACCCGATAGGCGGGGGCGATATACGCATCGTCGCGGGCGGTGACATTTTGGGCGCCAAGAGCACCCAGTTCATTCCGGACTGGCTGCAGCGCATGGGCAATTTCAACAGCAACGTCAGTGATGAGGCGAGAACGAAAGGCGACGTCTTTTTCGACGGTACAGTAAGCGAGGAAGAGCTGCCGACAGCCTGGGGCATACAATACAACTTCCAGCAAAATGTGGGCGCGCTGGGTGGCGGCGATGTGTACGTCACCTCGGGTGGCAACATCGACAATCTGCAGGTGATGTTGCCGACGACCGGCAAGCAAATCGGCACGATTAACCCTGATTTGCCGATATCGGATCTGACCTACCTGGACCGTTACATTACCAACGAAGTACAGGTCAACGGCGGCGGCAACCTGAGCGTGACGGCGCGAGGCGACATCCGGGGCGGCCAGTATTTCGTCGACCGCGGCGAGGCTGATCTCTTTTCCTGGGGCAATATCGCGGGAGGAAAGCCGGCGGACATTCAATTCAGCACCGGTCCGCTGTTCGCCATCGGCGACGCAGATTTCCACCTCGCCGCCGCGAACGGCATTTCGGTCGGCGCGGCATACAATCCTTACGCGCTTGCCCAGCGCAGCCCTGCCTGGGTCTATAACACGACCTCGACTTTCTTCAATTACACGGATCGTAGCGCCCTGCATCTTCAGGCGACCGCCGGAGACATAGATTTTCGCAATGACGTGGCCGGTGTCGCCGATCAGTATTTCGATGACTGGCGGGGAATTAGCGCGCTGTCGGCACGTAGCGCCCAGGACGGTTTGCGGATTTTGCCCGGTACGGTGGAGGCGGTCACGCTCAAGGGCGATATCAAGTTGACTTCTTTCAATCTTTTTCCAAACGCGCGAGGTAATCTGAGCCTGGTGGCGGGTGGCGACATCTACTCCGATCCGGCCTTGGACGAGGTGGTAGTCAACATGTCGGACGCGGATCCCTCGCTTTTCCCCACGGTGGCCGCTCCTGCGGCTGACCTCGAAGCGGTGACGAGGAACCTGCTGGATACCCGCAATACGGAATCGAACAGCTTGCATGCATTGAAACCCGTGCACGCCGGTGACAATACCCCGGCCAGGCTGATTAGTCAGAGTGGGAGCATAAATGGCAACAACAATCTGAAGGTGTTTCTGGCGAAATCGGCTTATGTGAACGCCGGACAGGACGTCAAGGACATCGGCCTGAACATCCAGAATCTCGCCCAGTCTGATATCAGCGTCATCGAGGCTGGTCGGGACTTGCGCTATCACATCAGCCGTACGTTCGTCGGCGCATTGAAAGAACTGGCCGGTTTTGGGGTTCAGATCGCAGGCCCCGGTCAATTGCAAGTGCTGACGAGCCGGGACATCGACCTTGGGGCATCCGATGGCATCATCAGCACGGGTAACCAGGGAGATATCAACGCTGACATCAAGGGCAATCCGGCGCTCGACGACGTGGGCGCTTCATTGATGCTCATGGCCGGTTTGCAGACAAAGCCGGCATACGGGACGTTTTTACAGGACTACTTCGGCGAAACCGGGTCTTATCGGGTCGCTGCGGATGGCAGGGTGACTTATGGCCCTACTGCCGATGCCAGTTCTCTTGGACACGCCTTGGCGCTCCCCGAGGAACAGCAGCGTGAATTGGCCTTGTTGGTGTTCTTCAACGAGTTGAAACTTTCCAGCCAGGAGGCCGCGGCGGGCAATGGATACCGTCGAGGCGACGAGGCGATTGCCACGCTATTCCCAGGCGACAAATACGACGGCGACATCAAGCTGTTCTTCAGCCGGATACACACAACGGACGGCGGCGGAATCGACATGGTGGTGCCGGGCGGCTTGATCAATGCAGGCTTGGCGTCAGCTTTCGTGGGTGAAAAGAAACCGAGCGAACTGGGCATAGTGACCCAGCGCGGTGGTGCCGTTCAGGCCTATACCCTGGGAGATTTCCAGGTCAACCAGTCGCGTGTGTTCGCCATCGCCTCGGCGCTCAGCGACTTTACGCCCCGTTTCGGTTTGTACGACACCATGGGCACGTTCATAGAGTCGTACAAGGATGTCGTCGCCTGGTCCGCGACCGGCAACATCGACGCCGGGCGCGGTTCCAAGGGTGCGCTATCGGTGTCCAACGGCAAGAAGGGTTTCGATCAGAATGGCAACTGGACCGATGACGTGCCTCCGACCATAGACGGAAGCGGCGTGCGCGCGCAGATACGTGGCAATCTCGAAGCCGGCAACGTTTATCTCGCCGCGCCCCAGGGCGTGGTCGATGCTGGCGAGGCCGGTATCGGCGGCAACCAAGTGACCATCGCCGCCAACGCTATCATTGGGGCCAGCAACATCCAGACGGGAGCAGGGGGCTTGAGTTCCAACGTGTCGACGAGTACCGCCGCACCCGTGGCGCCTCCCGCGAGTGCGGCCAGCGCCGCCACTTCGGCCACCAAGTCGGCACAAAGCGTATCGGATGGCGGCGACAAGAGCGGCGATCCATCCAAAGCCGAGAACAAGCAGGCCGGTGTGAGCCTCATCAACGCAGACGTCGTGGGATTCGGCAACTGTAGCGTCGGCGACGTCCGCGACGGCAAGGCGGGCTGCGGAGGTGCTTAGTTGTTCAAGAAGTCCATTTGCGGATATCGAGCAAGCCAAGGGCAGCTTGGGTTAGCCGTGCTATCGCGTAACCCAATAGAATCCTTTACGGGAGCCGCTGTAACCAATTTGTAACAACCGGGCAACACGGCTGTAATGTTGGTGTAACAAACTAAGCCAATTCATTACTTAAGGCTAGTTTGGACCCGATGAACTCTCGTATCGCGACGCTCGCTACCGCTCTTTTCCTTTTTTCCGGTTCCGCCTGGTCTTGGTGGAACGACGACTGGAGTTCGCGTCGTCAGGCGACGGTGGATGCGGGGGTGACGGGGGCGGACATTCAGGAGACCTTGAGCGAGTTTCCCCTGCTGGTGCGGTTGCACACGGGCAATTTCGGCTATTTCGCCGAGTTGGCGGAGAACGGCAAGGACCTCCGTTTCATGCTGGACGACAAGACGCCGCTGAAGCACAGCATCGAGAAGGTCGACGCGCTCAACGAACTGGGCCTGGTGTGGGTGAAGTTGCCCACGGTGCGCGGCGGGGTCAGCACCGACGGCTTCTGGCTCTACTACGGCAACGCCAATGCGGCCGAAGGCTCCGATTCCAAGGGTCTGTACGACGTCAACCAGGCTTTGGTCTACCACTTCGCCGAAGGCGAGACCCTGCCGCAGGACGCCACGGCCTATGCCTCCCATGCCGCCGATTCCAAGGCCACGGTCGATGCGGCCGGCTGGATCGGCGCGGCGGCCAAGTTCAGCGGCGCCGGCGGCATCAGCGTGCCGGCCGCCCCGCAGTTCGCCCTGACGCCCGAGAAGGGCTACACGCTCTCGGCCTGGGTCAAGCTCGATGCGGCGCAGGGCAACGCCGTGCTGGCGCAAGCCAAGGACGGTGCTTCCGCGCTGGAACTCGCGGTGCAGGGCACGGCTCTGGTCGCGCGTTATCAGGGGACGGGTGCCGCGGCGCAAACCCCGGCCGCCAACCTCACTTCGGCCAAGTGGCAGCACGTCGCCCTGATCGCCCGCAAGGATAAGCTCGAACTCTATGTCGACGGGGTGAACACCGGCAGCGTGCCCATCAATCTCGCCGCGCTCAATCCGGCCCTCAGCTTCGGTCAGGGTTTGACCGGCTCGCTCGACGAAATCCAGGTCGCCAACCTGGCCCGGCCCGCCGACTGGATCAAGCTTGCTTTCCGCAGCCAAAGCCCCGACTTCAACGTCCTCGCCTACGGCCAGGACGAAAGCAAGGGCAGCGCCGGCGGCCCCAACTACTTCCTCATCATCCTGCAAAGCCTCACGGTCGACGGCTGGGTGGTCATCGCCTTGTGCGGCGTCATGTTCGTCATCAGCTCCCTGGTCATCGTCACCAAGGGCTTAAGCCTCAAGCGCGCGCGCCAGGACAACGACGCCTTCCTCGCGCAATACCGCGGCATGGGCGCGAGCAGCGACATCGCCACGCTCGATCAGGAAGAAACCGAAGAAGAACAGGAAATCGCCGACTCCGCCTTTCTCGAAGCCTTGGTCGGCAACCACGACCACTTCCAAAGCTCGCCCATCTACCACGTCTACCACGCCGGGGTGGCCGAGTTGAAGAAACGCCTGAGCCACACCGCCGACACCACCCATCTGAGCACCGAGGCCCTCAACGTCGTGCGCACCCGGCTCGATGCCGCGGTGGTGCGCGAAGGGCAAAAGCTCAACAAAAACATGGTGCTGCTCACCATCGCCATCTCCGGCGGACCGTTCTTAGGCCTGCTCGGCACCGTGCTCGGCGTCATGATCACCTTCGCGGTGATCGCCGCCACCGGCGATGTCAACATTAACTCCATCGCCCCCGGCATCTCCGGCGCCCTGCTCGCCACCGTCGCCGGCCTCGCCGTCGCCATCCCCGCGCTGTTTGCCTACAACTACCTGCTCACCCAGATCAAGGACGTCACCGCCGACATGCGCGTGTTCACCGACGAATTCCTCGCCACCATCGAGGAACGCATCGCCGACCGGCAGCGGGGTTAAGCCATTGAGCAGGAAGCCATCCCGATTTTGCCGTTTGCTCTTGGGACCCACGCCCCGTTCAGCCGCACTGAGCATCGCAGCTTGCCGGGCGGAACAGCCCAACGGGGTGCCGCACGGATGCGGCGCGTCGGCAGAGGGGCAGGAGCCCCTTCTGCCGACCCCGACCGGTAAGCGAGAAGCGCAAGGGGCGAGCCGCAAGGCGAGCGGGCGAACCCTGGATGGTTTGCCCTGGGCTTGCAAGCGCAGCAGGACTGCGGAGCGCGGCAAGTTGCGGCTGCCGGGTGGCCTTTTCTTTGGATACTTTCTTTTGGCCAAGCAAAAGAAAGTATCTCGCCATCCGGTGCGAGAACCGGATTCAAACCGCTTTCGCGTAGCGAACTCAACCAAGTGCATCTTGGTTTGGGTACCCGCATACACCTTCGGATTCACAGAACAATTTTTGACGCTGGCCTAACCATGAAAGTCGAAGAAGAAGGCAAGGTCTACGACGACATCAACATCACGCCCATGCTCGACGTGGCCTATGTGTTGTTGCTCATCTTCATCATCATGACCACCGCCACCGTACAGGGCATCAGCGTCAACCTGCCCAAGGCCAGTTCCACGCCGTCGCTGTCGAAACCGAAGACCAAGGCCATCTCCATCACCCAGGACGGCACCGTCTACCTCGACACCTATCCGGTCTCGATCCAGGAGCTGGAGACGCGGCTGAGCCAATACAAGGCGGCCACCCCGGATCTCCCGGTGGTGCTCAAGGCCGACGCCGCCATCCAATACGAAAAGGTCATCGAAGTGCTCGACGTCGTCACCCGGTTGCAGATCAGCCAGCTCGGACTGGTCACGCAAAAGCTGGTGAAGTGATGACGCCCAAGCACCGTCTGCTGCGCCACCTGCCGGTGGCCATCGGCGTCGTATTGATTTTGCTCGTCGCCTTGGCGGTCTGGTATTTCCGCGACCTGTTCGAAAAGCCCGCGCAGACCAAGAAGACGGTGCAGCAGATCACCGTCATCCAGCCGCCGCCCCCTCCACCCCCGCCGCCGGAGCAACCGCCCCCGCCGCCCGAGGTCAAGGAAGAAAAGATCGAAGAGCCGGAACCGGAGCCCGAGCCGGAGCCCGAGCAGCCGGCCGAAGCGCCGCCGGCCGAGGACCTGGGTGTGGATGCCGAAGGCACAGCGGGCGCCGACGGCTTCGGCCTGGTCGGCAAGAAAGGCGGTCGCGGCCTGATCGGCGGAGGCGGCGGCAACGCCATCATCTGGTACGGGCAGCAGGTGCAGAAGGAGGTTTCGACCTCTCTGCAACAACGCCTCGATCCCGAGGTGAGGCGCAAGAAATTCACCGCCCTCGTCAATATCTGGATAGGCAGCGACGGGAGCATCAGTCGGGCCGAGCTGGCCGGTTCCAGTGGCGAGACGAAGACGGACGAAGCCTTGCGCGAGGCATTGGGAGGCTTGCGGGCACGCATCAATCAACCGCCGCCGCCCTCCATGCCGCAGCCGGTGAAGATCCGCATAAGAACATGAGTAGACGTAGGGTGGGTTAGCCGCGCATGGCCTTGATCCTGGCGGCAGACACAGCCACCGCACGCGGCGTAACCCACCAAACAGACTCGGATACAAGCCAAGCACGGTGGGTTGCGGTGCGCGATGAGCTTATGCAAGACCGCAGGCGAGGGGCAGCGCACCGAACTCACCCTGCGAGTTTAAAGAATCGAATTTGATTTTTCGCTTGAGGAACTGAAATGAAGATGAGCAAGTACTCCTTGGCCGCGCTGCTGGCCGGCGCGGCAATTTCGCCCGCGATGGCCGGCGAGAAAGAGGAGCTGCTGAAAATACGCAACACCACGCTCAATCTGATCGAGCTGCTGGTGGAGCAAGGCGTGCTGGACAAGTCCAAGGCGGAGGCCATGATCCAGAAAGCCGAAGCCAAGGCCGCGGCGGATGCCAAGAAAGCGGTGGAGGAAGAAAAGGTCCAGGCCGCCAGGGACGCCGCTCCCGGCGATGGGGGCAGCAAGCCCGCCGTGCGAGTGACTTATGTTCCGGATTTCGTAAAGGACGAAATCCGCCAGCAGGTGCGCGACGAACTGCGCGCCGATGTCGTCAAGGACGTCAAGGCGCACGCCAAGGAAGAAAAATGGGGCATACCGGCCGCGCTGCCGGATTGGGTCAATCGCTTCAAGCTGACCGGCGACATGCGCTTGCGCGGAGAGGGCGACTTCTTCCCGTCGAGCAATTTTTCCAACGAAGTGATCCGCAGCCACGAAAGCTGGCTGTTCGCCAACTGGTACAACGTGAACAACGGCGCCAGCGTGACGGACATCCGGCCCACCAGCACGGCCTATCTGAACACCTCCGAAGACGTTTACCGTTACCGTATGCGATTTAGGCTGGGCCTGGAGGCGCAAATAACCGACGGCTTGAAGGCCAATGCCCGCCTGGCAACCAGCAACAGCCGCAGTCCCGTATCGACCAATCAGACTTTGGGCCAGACTGGACAGCAATACGAATTCGTCCTCGACCGGGCATTCCTGCAATACGACTACAAGGATGGTAAGGGCAGGGACTGGCTGACCTTGTGGGCGGGGCGGACCATGAATCCTTGGCTCTCCACGGATAACGTGTTCGATTCTGACGTCAGCTTCGAAGGCGTGACCGGAACGTTCCGCGTTCCCTTGCCGGGCGGTAGTGCGACCTACGTGCCGCCCACGCCGAATGCCCGTTACGGCACCAATATGGGATTCACCCGCCCGAACTCAGTGTTCCTCACCAGCGGCGTCTATCCCCTGGAAGAGTTTCAGTTGAGCAGCAATGACAAGTGGTTGTGGGGCAGTCAGTTGGGTGTCGACCTGCTATTCCAGGAAACCAGCCGGTTCAAGGCGGGCGTGGCTTACTACAACTACCGTAACGTCAAGGCTCAGCCCAACCACTATGTCGCTGGCGTAGCGGGCGATTTGGGCGACCGGAATTACACCGCGCCGCAGTTCATGCAGAAGGGCAACACCCTGATGCAGATCAACACAAGTGGCGATCCCTCGACCACGAATTTCCCGAGTAAGGTGGGGCTGGCTTCCGGCTTCGAAATCTTCAACGCCGTAGCGTCCTATGATTACAGTGGCTTCGGCAATACGCACATCATCCTGACCGCCGACTACGCCAAGAATCTGGGCTTCGACGAGAAGGACATCCTCGGCCGCATCGATCCGACCACCTTTGGCATCGTCAATTATGTCGATCTGAAAGACCGCACCACCGCTTGGCAGGTGCGTATGGATCTCGGTACGCCGGAAATCAAGAAATGGTCGGACTGGAATCTGACATTCGCCTACAAATACCTGGAGCGCGATGCCGTGCTGGACGCTTACACCGATTCCGACTTCCACCTCGGCGGCACCAATGCCAAGGGCTGGGTAGTCGGCGGAAGCTATGGTCTGGCGCAAAATACTTGGCTGAACGCGCGCTGGATGACGGCGGATCAGATCGATGGTCCCGACTACGGCATCGATGTGCTGATGGTCGACCTCAATGCGCGATTCTAAGATGAGGCGGGGAAGCATGGTCAAGAGTCGCGCGCACCTCATCGCAGTCTTGTTGCTTGGGATATCCAGCGCACTGCCGGCGGTTCATGCCGAAGCGCCCAAGCAGGATGCGGCCGCGGTGCAGGCCTTGAAAAAGGCCCAGGGCCTGCTGCGCCAACTGGGGCAGGAGAAGGCGGCGCTGGAGACGGAAAACGCATCTCTGCACGAGCAGCTCAAGAAGCTGGAGGGCGACGTCAAACGGCTGGAGCCCCTGCAAGGCGAGGTCGAAAGGCACAAGAGCGCGCTGGAAGGTTTGAAGGGCGCCAACGGTAATCTGGAATCCCAGCTCAGCGGCGAGCGCTCGCGCGGACAGGCTTTATTGCAGAAACAGCGCGAAACCGTGGCCCAGGCCCGCAAGATCCAGGCGGACAACCGCTTGCTGGTCCAGGCGGTGAAGGAGCGCGAGGCATGGATAAGCCAGTGCGGCGCGCAGAACGGCAAGATGCTGGACGCCAACCGGGAGCTGGTTCAGCGCTACAAGCAAAAAGGCTTCTGGGATAAGCTGGGCGAACTCGAACCGTTCACCGGCATCGGCGAGGTCAGGGCCGAGAATGCCGAGCAGGAATATCGCTTCAAGCTCAAGGATCTATCCGTCACGCCCTTCGAAAGCCAGACACCGCAACCCGCCCCGGCCGCCGAGCCGGCACCGCAATCGGGCGCAGACGAAGAGGAAGAGGAGCCGCAGGCTCAGCCGTAGTAGGCTGCCTGTCGAACTTCGTAGAGGCTTGAGGTGTAGAAGTTCAGACTAGATCTGACAGTACTCCTTGCCGAAAGGAGGGGTTACCCGTTTTGATAGCGGTGCGAATCTTCATCGAAACGGCGCGTAAGCGCAGGAGTAACCCCATGAGTAGTCTCAATCAGAATGTCATACGCCACAAGATCGGCCTGCTGAACCTGGCGACCGAGTTAGGCAACGTCGCCAAGGCCTGCAAGGTCATGGGTCTGTCGCGTGACACCTTCTATCGCTATCAGCATGCGATGGCGGAAGGGGGGCTTGAAGCATTGTTTGACGCCAACCGCCGCAAACCGAATCCGAAGAACCGGGTCGCAGAAGCGACGGAAACGGCGGTGATTGCCTATGCCATCGAGCAACCGGCCCATGGGCAGGTCAGGACCAGCAACGAGTTGCGCCAACGCGGCGTGTTCGTCTCACCCTCGGGCGTCCGCTCCATCTGGCTGCGCAACGACCTGGCCTCGTTCAAGCGCCGCCTGAGCGCCTTGGAGAAACAGGTGGCGGAGCAAGGGATCGTGCTCACCGAAGCCCAGGTGGCGGCGCTGGAGAAGAAGCAGGACGACGATCTGGCGCAGGGCGAGATCGACACGGCGCATCCGGGCTACCTGGGTTCCCAGGACACGTTCTATGTCGGCACGCTCAAAGGCGTGGGCCGTATCTACCAGCAGACCTTCGTGGATACCTACAGCAAGGTGGCGATGGCCAAGCTGTATACGACCAAGACGCCGATCACCGCCGCCGACCTGCTCAATGACCGGGTACTGCCCTTCTTCGCCGAACACGGCATGGGC